>SHMU01000032.1 GCA_008080765.1 Promethearchaeota archaeon
AGGGCAGAGTTCCTAAACGATAGAGCAAAATCAGAAGTTATTTAAAAAATCAAATTTTATTAATTGCATAACTCAAGTAATTAATATCATAGATTATTAATGATTGTTTCTCAACGTTTTCATGGAATTAAACCGGAAATAAAAAAGATTTTAAGAAAGAGTCAGAAAAGGGAGGATCTTACTCCCGATGATGCGTTAAAATTATTGAAAGTGTCTGGAAAGGACGTATTTGCTTTACAAAAGGTTGCTGATGAGATCTGTCAAGAGAAAACAAATAATTATATAACGTTCATAATTAATCGAAACATTAATTTCACAAATATATGCTTAAAGAAATGTACCTTTTGTTCCTTTAGTCATCCCGAGAACCATCAAGAAGCATTTCTCCTTTCCATGGATGAAATTGAAGCGAAAGTGCTGGATGCTACAAAGAAAGGCTGTACCGAAGTATGCATACAAGGGGGTATTAATCCAAACGTGACCTTTGATTATTATTTAGAGATTCTTAAAACCGTGAAGAACGTTAATCCTAAACTTCATATTCATGCTTTTTCTCCTCAAGAGATCTTTCATATGGCAACAATTTCTGGCAATTCTATTGTAGACACCTTGAAGGAATTGAGAAATGCGGGATTGGACTCTATTCCGGGAACTGCCGCAGAAATTTTAGTTGATAATATACGGAAAATTATTTGTCCAAATAAAATATCCAGCAAACAATGGATTAATATTATTTCAAACGCCCATGAATTAAGAATTCCAACTACTTCTACCATGATGTATGGGCATATCGAATCTCTGGAAGACCGAATTGAACATCTCACAATCTTGAGAAATATTCAAAAAAAAACAGGGGGTTTTACGGAATTTGTTCCGCTACCTTTTGTGAAAGAAAATCCCACATTATCAAAACTTAAAAATTATCCCTTAAAGCCAAGTTATGGATTTGATGATTTAAAACTCTTTTGTATCGCACGTTTATTCTTAAACAATTTTATTGATAACATTCAAGCATCATGGGTTAAATTAGGACCAAAATTTGCTCAAGTGTCCTTAAATTATGGCGTAAACGATTTTTCGGGAACATTAATGGAAGAAAATATCTCTAGAAGTGCGGGAGCGGAGTTTGGGCAAATTATGGAACCAAAAGAAATCATTAACATCATCAACAACGCCGGAAAAATTCCTGCCCAGCGAGATACATTATATAACATCATTAAAAAGTTTTAATATAAAGATAATTCTACTAGCATATTTTAGGTAACTGTAATTACTCACTCTAACTATAAAAGTGAGCAAACTTGGTCAGTTTATTTTACCCATAGTTAGAGGAAACGGGCGGGGTACAAGTCCTTGCTGCTCTCTATCCTTTTTTTTTACACCGAAATGGGTATTTGATTCCACAACGGAGGGAAATCCTCGGTTCTTTCTTTTCCAATACGTTATGAATTGGTTAAGGGGCTTTTTGCTCTCCTCCTTAAGTATTATTTATTAGTATTTTTATTATATAGTACCTTTGCATCATTTATTAAACAGAAGAGAGGAGCGATTTTTTATACATCTCCACCTTTGTCTGAAAATTTTTTGACTAGTTGAAACTGTTTTATACAAACAATACAGAAGAGAAATAAAATCGCTATAATTAGGACATTAATAGTTAAATACAATATCTAGAGTGTTCTTAATAATGAAAAGAAATAATAAATTTAAATATAAAAAAAATCCTTTCAAAAGTAATAGTGATATTGTATGAATAGAAAACTATTACTTATAGGGATAGATCAGTCTATTCCTTATCTGCTTGATAAATTTCTTAAAGCGGGAAAAATACCCAATATAGCTAAACTGGTACAAGAGGGAGTGAGCGGAGAGGCTTATTGCTGTCCTCCCTGTGACACTCCTACTAATTGGACAACAATAGCAACTGGAGCTACTGCTGCGGTACATGGTCAAACCAGCTTTTATATACATATTCCCGGTGAATCATTTGAAGTGGGGTTGGAACAAAGGTCACGATCACAGCTTGCGAAGTACTGTAATGCGGAATATCTCTGGAATATCGCCGATCGTGCGGGAATAAAGCCTATAGTACTTAATTATCCAAGCGGCTGGCCCGCACATTTTAAAAAAGGGGCTATGGCAGTGTTAGTATGGCCCATCCCTGGAGCACTTCCGCGAACACTATATCCAAAATCAATAAAAACATATGCAAAAGATGCAAAAAAAGAGAGAGACTTAATTGTAAAAACATCTGAAGGAATAGAGGAGATAAATAATGAGGCAAAAACACTAGTAGTTCGATTACATTTCAATTTTGGTTCACTTCAAAACCCTATTTCACTCCCTGTCTATATTATTGATTCTGATGGCACGGGATATAATTCTCTTGTTTTTAAAAATGAACAACCACCAACACATAACCGTATAACTGGAACTGAGTGGAGCGATTGGATCCCAATTGAATTAGATACAAATAATGGCGCACTACAATGTCTTTTTAAAATCAGGATATTAGAACTTCAAAAAGATGGGAGCAAGCTAAAATTAGAAATGACTCCTATCTATAATACACAAGGATGGACCACGCCAGAAAGTTTAGGAGAAAAACTCGTGAAAAACGTTTTGAGTTATGATTTTAACGTGCAAGAGGAAGAAATTGAATATAAAATCTCCGATGATGTAGCCTCTTATCTTGAATATGCTCAGAGAGAAACAAATACTATCGGAAAATCAATTCGGTATATTAAGGAAACTATGGGGTGGGATATGTGCTATTTTCATGTCCACTTGCTGGATAGTGTAAATCATAAAGAATTAGCTTACACTATGAAGGATTCTCCAATATACTCCGAGGAAAATGAACAAGCGGCAAATAAAAATATTGAAAACGCCTATAAAATTATTGATGGATTAGTGGGCTATCTTATGGATTATTGTGTTGATGAGCATACCATTGTGGCATTTGTTTCCGATCATGGTGCGATGCCAGCCTGGAAAGTTGTAAACATTCCCTTAGCCCTCATGGAAGCGGGCTTGCTAAGCTATAAGTGGAAGAGTTCTGAGAATCAATTTGTGGTGGACTGGAAAAAAACATCAGCCTTCCCCTATAATGAACCTCCTTTTATTTGGATCAATCGAAGGGGACGAGATCCACAAGGAATTGTATCACCTGCTCAATATGAATCTGTTCGCGATAATGTAATTGATGTGCTGAATTCTCTGAGAGATCCCCATACGGGAGATAAAATTGTTAAATTTGCCTTAAGAAGAGAGGAGGCCGCAGTTTTAGGACTAAACGGCGAGCGAATTGGTGATATAGTTTATTTCCTCAACCCCCCCTATCAAATTTATGATGAAATTTTAGAACAGCTCAATACATCAAAGGTTTCACCTAAATATATGGCAAATCCCTTGGTTTATCCTGCTGAACATTGTTTTGGGGCTCATGCGTATTATTTGCCCACACAGACATTTGGGGATTATTCTAATTCCGTCCCTATCGTATTAAAAGGACCGGGATTGAAAGAGGGTGCTCATATGGAAAGACCCGTAAATCTTATCGATTTAGCACCCACTTTTTCGCATATATTAAAGATTCCTCAACCCAAACATTCCCAAGGAAGAGTATTATATCAGCTCTTAGAATAAAAAATTGCTTAAAAAAGATCACTAGCAACTATAATTGCATTAATATTTTGTAAAATCATTAGAATTTAATTAAGGGGTTTCTTATGTATTACTATTAAAATATTTTTCATAATTATTTCCACTAGTATGAGTAAAAAACCTAAAAAAATCCTCGTTATTGGTGTGGACCAAGCCATACCGTATTTAATTGATAAATTTGTTGATGAAGGAGCCATCCCTACCATTAAAAAGCTCATAGATGGTGGGGTGAGAGGAGAGGCGTACTCTTGTCCCCCTTGTGATACTCCAACTAATTGGACTACGCTAGCAACAGGAGCAACCACCGCTCTTCATGGAGCAACAAGCTTTTATATGCATATTCCTGGTGAACCATTGGAGCAAGGTCTTAAGACAAGATCACGATCATCCCTCTCCAAATATTGTGGTGTTGAATATTTTTGGAATGCAGCTGATACACAAGGATTAAAATGTTTTATATTAAATTATCCTGGGGGATGGCCGGGTACCTTGAAAAATGGAGCTATCAGTTTGTTAACGTGGCCCTTACCAGAATCAATCCCCTTAGAATTAACCTTAAAAACTAAGCTAATATATAGAAAATCTAACCCCAACGAACTGCTTTCTATTAAGCCACTTGAGAATACTAAGAATCCTTTGAAAGAAATTAAATATTTTTCACCACCTCTTAAGATTTCTATTCAACTGAAACATGAAAAATTTAAAGAATTTCCTCCATTAAAAGCCTATCTCCTTGATACTAAAAATTCCGGTTATGATGCTTTGGCAATTAGAACAGGTGAAAAAAATCAGTGGGAAATTATCAAACATGGTAATTGGAGCGACTGGATATCAAATACTATAACAACAAAAGAATATGGCGTACTGCCTTGTGTATTTAAGGTAAATATTAAACAAATAAAATCAGATGGTAGTTCGCTTCATCTTCAATTTACAAGCATTTATAACACGAAAGGATGGACCAATCCCGTAGAATTAGGTGAAAAAATTATCAGAAATGCTTTAATTTTTGATCTCACCCGAGAACAACAAAAAGTTGATTATATGATTTCTGGAGCAGTTAAATCTTTTTTAGGAAATGCAAGAAATGAGGCTCTTAACATCGCTAACATCATTAAATATATGAAAGCCTATATGCATTGGGATATTTGTTTTTTTCATATTCACACTTTAGACAGTGTAAATCATCGTACCTTAGGGAAGGTCTATAAAAAATCTCCTCTTTATAAAGAAAAGAAAGCTGAAAAAACATGGGAGCATATTCGGGTTGCCTACCAGATTGTCGATGAATTAGTAGCGAATTTAATGGATTCTGTAGTTGATGAAGAAACTATAGTGGTATTTGTTTCCGATCATGGGGCAATACCAACGTGGAGAGTGGTAAATCCTTTATCTGCGCTTATTAATGCAGGACTTTTAGTTTATCAAACACCAGATGCGGAGGGCAATTGTGCTGTGGATTGGAGCAAAACAAAGGCTTTTCCTTATATAGAACCTCCCTATGTGTGGGTAAATCGTAAAGGAAGAGATCCAGAGGGTATTGTGGAACAGAGTGAATATGAGTCGATTAGAGATCAAGTTATTGAAGCCTTATATCAGTTGAAGGATCCTGATACGGGAGAACAAATCATCGAATTAGCGGTAAAAAAAGAAGATGCAGATCACTTGGGTCAAATGGGAGAACGTATCGGAGATGTAATTTACTTCATAAAACCACCTTATCAATTGTTTGATTACAGATTGGAACAGTTAGATCCCTCTATTCAACCAATAGATTTATTAGAAATGCCCGCTGCATATGATGCGCAAGTGAATTGTGCTGCTCATGCGTATTTTTTGCCCAATGCAATGTTGGGAAAGTTCTCAAATAGCGTTCCTTTAATTATATATGGACCAGGAATTAAAAAAGGATTGAGCATGAAAGAAGTAGCGAACTTAATTGATGTTGTACCTACCCTTGCATATTTACTCGATATTCCGAAGCTACAATCGTTTCAAGGGAAAATTCTCCACGAAATATTAGAATAACAATCCAAATTTTTTCTGTTTATTTCTTTCTTTTCCATTTTTTTAATGATTAATTAGAAAAAGGAATAAATTTTTAACATTGTTTAATTATATTTTTTTTAAATATTAACTATTTTAGACATATGAAATTTAGCTTAAATTAAGATGGAAGGTGAACCACAATAAGCGTAAAACTTTATTGGGCAGGGGTTTTTGCTGCTATTTTATCGGGAGTCGTTACTAATATTGGAATTGTTATACAAAAAAAAGTGGTAAATGAAGTAATTAATACCCTTCCATCCAAAGAAAATCTCATGAGACAGCTTATCAGAAATAAACTATGGGTTATCGGACTTATTATCAATTTCGGTGTGGGGACCATATTTTATTTAATTGCCCAGACAATGATAGGACCCGCACTTATTCCGGGGTTAATGGCATCTGGATTGATAATTTTAGCAATTGGTTCTGTATTCATTCTTGAGGAAAGCTTGAAGTTGAAAGAGCTTGCGGGGATTATCATAATGGTTATTGCAATAACTTTCTTAGGTTTTAGTGGATTATCGATTAAAATTTCTACGACACAAATATGGGAATTCTCCTTTTTATTGAGAGTTTTAATATTTACAATGGTCATTTTTTTTCTGTCATTTATTTTTGAAATGATTAGCAGAAAAACGGAGACTAGTAAGGGCATTCCATTAGCAATTTTTTCTGGAAATATGTTTGCCTTGTCGAATTTGTGGGTGTGTCTTCTTATAGGAACGATTAGTAAAGTTTTTGCAGGTAACTTTATTATAGGAGAATTAATAATATTTATTATTTCTGCCATTATTTTGGTGATTGTAAACATATATGGAATTATTAAAATTCAGCAAGCATTTTCAAAAGGAAAAGCAGGCAATTTAGTAGTCATTCAACAAATACCGATTCAAACGGGCCCTATCATTATTTATTTTCTAGTCTTTTTAATGCCAACAAACGATATATTTTCTGTCATTTTTCTTATTTTAGCTATTACCTTAATCATCATAAGTGCAGTACTTTTGGGAAAAAGACAAGCAGAAATAGAGCAAATAGGATAACCTTTTAACTCTCAAAATATATCAGATTGTTTATTAATTACATAATTCGTAAAATTATATGTTTAAAATTAAAATTAATGTATATAAAAATATAAAAAAAAATTAAACTTAACTTCTTGCAGTGGGAAATCATATGAGTCTTTACGATGAGCTAGTATCTATTGTAGGAGAAAAATATTGTACGGATAAGGATTATATATGTGTTGCATATTCTAGAGGATTAGATCCGTGCTTACCAGAGATAATCCCTCAGATAGTCTTACGACCCGACTCAACCGAGCAGGTGGTCGAGATCGTTCAAGTTGCCAATAAATATACTACTTCCATTGTTCCGCGCGGAGGGGGATGCGGATTAATGGGGGGTTCGAAACCGATCTCTAAGGAATGCATCGTAGTGGATTTGACGAGGATGGATAAGATATTGGATATTGATGAAGATAATAAAACGGTCACCGTCCAATGTGGGATTAACTGGTCACGATTGAATGCCGTTTTATTTGATAAAGGATATTATACAGGAAATATGGGACCGGGGTCGGGACTTAATGCGTCTATTGGTGGAGGCTTATCCCATCATTCGGGAGGAGGTGGAGGTTGTGCAAAGTATGGAAAATGTAGCGAGAATTGCGTTGGCTTAGAGGTAGTATTAGGAACAGGTAAAGTAATCACTTTGGGCTCCCAGGAGAATATTTATGTGAAAAAACCGTTTCAAAGATTGGGGCTCGGTCCCGATTTAATGGGGATCTTTTTAGGTGATAATGGCACTATGGGTGTTAAAACTACCGCGACGCTAAAAATATTCCCAAAACCACCCTACTTCTCTGGAAAAACCTATTTACTCGAAGAAAAACCCTATGAAAATACCCGAGATATGGTATTAGAAATGATGAAAAAAGGATGGTCAAAATCTTTGGGGATATATGACTATTTCTTTACCCCCCCACCCTCTGTGCTAGGAATCGCTACGGATAATTTAATCAAGACATGGGATAATATAACTGGAGGTGTTATTTTTTATGTTACAGAAGCATTCGATGAAAGAGTCCTGGAAAGGAATTCGGAACTCTTAGAAGGAATCGCAAAGAAATATTCCACGAGAGAGTTGGGCCCAAGTGTGGAGGAAGGGAATATTACTGATTGGTTCTATGGGGAACAAGGTCATTGGCAAGTCTACCATTCATTATTATCCCTTACCAGTCCTGATAATTTCGCATGTACCACGGAAGTAATGGTACCCATTGCTCAATTGTCAAAAATCTTACATATGCTAGATGAATGGGAAGAAGAAAAAATTGATGATTTATTTGAAGCAGATGCTTTCTCGGGAGTTTCTCATGTTGTTATGCTCCCCCATAATAGCTGCTACATTGGAGGAGGGTTAACGGCAAGTAGCGATGAAGACCTAAAAGAAGATGTCATTAAACTCTGGAAAGAACAGTTCGAATTACTCTTACATCATGGTGCGGTTTTATACATGTGTGGTCAAATCGGTTCGCAAGTACTTGTTGATTCAAGAATCTATAATCCCCAATTTTATACCTTTTTCACGCAAATTAAGGATATTGTTGATCCTAATCATATTATCAGTCCCGGGAAGTTCAAATTTTAAAATTATTAGTTTGTAATCTAAAATGCCTTACTTTTATAATAAATATATTTAATATTTTCGAATAAAGTTGAATTATAGCATGAGGTAAAAAATATGACAGAAAAATTAAAGCGGCTAAATTCCATGCAAGACAGACTTCTCTCATGTGTGGCAGTTGGTGATTGCCGTGGAGCTCTGAAAGGTTCTTTTGCAAATCCCATATTAGAAGCAGCATGTCCGATGAGAGATCATGGTCCGGGCTTTGAAGCCTTTTTTGCAAGAGGAAGATTCACGATTTCAAGAGCACTTCTCGATGAAAAAATAATTCCCAGTGAAGGATTGGCAGAAGTGGTTTTTCAATGTACATTATGCGGGGCATGTCGAGAAGTGTGCAATAATATGGAAAATCCATGTATGGATGTAAATGCTCGAAAATATATTGATGATCATGTAGAGATTTGGGAAAGCCTCAGGGCAGATTTGGTTGATGCAGGTGTTGCACCTATGGCAAGACATAAAGAATTATTTTCTCATTTAAATTTGGAACATAATCCCTATTTTGAAAAGCACACTCAGAGATTGAATTGGGTTCCAAATAAATTTAAAAATGGCTTAAAGAAAGGAAAAACCTTTTTCTTTGTGGGATGTACCTCAGCATATCGATTAAATGAGATATCTTCTACATTCTTAAGGGTTGCAGATAAAATGAATATTGATTTAAATTTCTCTCAAGATGAATGGTGTTGTGGTTCAGTCAATCTAAGAACTGGAACGGAATCAGCATTCAAAAAATTGGCGGATCATAATTATGATATATTTAAAAAATCAGAACCTAATGAAATTGTTGGGACATGTGCGGGTTGTTATAAAACATTAAAAAATGATTATCCAAAATATATTGATAATTGGGATTTTGATGTGAAACATTCTATTGAACTTATTGATGAAGCGATAACTAATGGGAAAGTTAAAATTAAAAACAAAATTGAGGGTGTTATTACATATCATGATCCATGCCATTTAGGGAGACATTCGGGAGTGTATGATGCTCCTAGAAACGTAATTGAAGCAATTAAGAAAGATGAATTCATAGAGATGAGAAGAACCCGAAATTATGCATATTGCTGCGGTGCTGGAGGGGGAGTTAAATCGGCATTTCCAGAGCTAGCATTAGAGATTGCCGAAGACAGAGTTAAAGAAGCAGAAGAAACTGGAGCCGATTACCTCTCGACGACTTGCCCATTCTGTCTAAATAATTTACAACAAGCCGCAAATAAAATCAAGTCTCCAATTAAAATAGTGGATTTATTGTTATTAGTAAATCAAGCAATTTAATGAAAGATCTTGCATTTCGAATTGTTCTTTTTGTGGATCTATGTGGAAATACTATTATTTTTCAATATTTTTATTATTTTTTCATGCAAATATCGATTTGAAACAACTATGCCTCCAGAACCGCATAGGCATTTAAAATTATCAAATTCTAATGAATTTCCGACTGTATCAGTCACCTTTCCTTCTGCTTCCTTTACGAGTAAATCTCCTGGAGAAAAGTCCCATGAATAGGAGAGATTTTTATCGATTGCTTTTAAAAAAAGATCTGCACTTCCATCAGCTATTTTGCAGAATGCTGACATGCTATCCATTTCAATTCTTTGTTTTATTTTTATAATTCCAGCGAATTTCTTGACCCATGTATTATTATCATTAATGTTATGAACTAAAATCAAGTTATATAGATTATTATTTGTATTTACATGAATACGCTCAAGATGATCTTCATTATATGATACGTATGCTCCCTTGTTTTCAAGAGCACTAAAGACTGCAAGAGCCTTAGCATCATAATTTGGAACCGCAATAGCACTCACTTTAACTTTGGAATGATATAAAAGAGATAAACCAACAGAATAGAACGATCCACTTATATAACTCACCGTTCCATCAATAGGATCAGTTGTCCATTGACGAATTGAATGATTAGAACCTGTATGCGTAATTAATTTTGACAAATTATCTATCCCTTTTATTTTTAAAGACCCAAAACAATCATTAATCAATGAAATAGTAGGTTCATCCAGAAATGTCGCATCTTCTTCTGCAATGATTTGATCCCTGGGAAAATGCTTTTTAAGTTCTGAAATAATATAGATTTGAGCAGCTAAATCTGCAACAGTTACAGGGGATTGATCTTTTTTTCTAAACGTTTTAAATCCATTTTCTCTAAACCATTCAGTTATTTTAGTAGCATTTCTCACTACTTTTGTCGCAAATTTTAATTCCTTAATATTCATTGGCACTGATTTAATTTCCATACGATTTATCTCTAATTTAGTAATTGAGACCAATTATTAAAAGATGATTACTATAGATTCTATAGTTTTATCAATGATTTTACAGGCTAGCTTAAAAATTTTTTAATAAAATAAAGAAAACAAAGAAAAAAAAGAAAAATAGGTTTAATTCTTGCGTACAGAAAAAATGCCAAATCCTTGCTTAAGATTATAATTTTCGATGGCAAAACCATGACTCTCTAATAATTTAAGCCAATACTCTTTTGGTTTAAAAACAAAGCTAAAAATGCCCATCATCGCAATTAATTGCCATGAATTTCGGTTCCATTCACTTATATAAAAAACACCATTAGATTTTAGGACTCGATAAATCTCATTTAATACTTTTTGTTGATCATCAGGATTATGAATTTCATGAAGAACCGAGGACATATTCACGATATCAAACTTTTCTGATTCAAAGGGAATTTTTGTGGCTTCTCCATACTGAAAGGTGGTTTTTTCCGCTATATTTTCGAGTTCGGCATTATGCTCAACCGTTTGAAGGGCATTACCTCCAATAGCGAGTCTTGAGTAAATATCTATTCCCGTAAGGTGTCCACCGTTTTTTAAAGACTTCGCAATCTTTATTGCAGTACGCCCAGTACCACAACCTATATCTAAGATCTGAGGGCTTTGTAGTTCATTAATAGCTGCCATTTCTTTATCAACATCAAAGCTTTCACCAAGTGTTAAATTTAAAATGGTCATTCCAATTCCCGGCCATAGGCATACCACCATAATAATTATACCTATGGGAACTAAAATGAATTTTAGAAGACCTTCTGAAAACAATCCGAATAAAAACACAGATATACCTAAAATGCCAAATATTAAAAGGGTAATTATGAGATTTTTCACATACCAGCCATATTTTGGTTTTTCTTGATTCATCTTTTTATCATATTTTAGATTATTAGTTGTGACTAAGTCACATGACTATTTAAATGTTCCTATGTCATGACGATCCAACACATTTATATATTTGTGTTTCTATTATTTCTTAATGCCTAAGGAAGGTTATGAAGACTATATAAAAAGTTTGGAAAAAATGGGACTAAATGAAGAGGAGGCGAAAGTTTATTTTACTCTTATTAATCATGGGAAGAGAGGTACATATGTAAGGGATTTAACCAAGCATTTATCAATTAATCGTACCACTTTATATTCGATTGTAAATCGACTTATCGAATATGGATGTGTAACAGAATCAGATGAATCCAATGCACCAAAAAATGCGAAAACTTTCATTGCAATAAATCCCAAATTATATTTTGAAAAGATTCTCAGTCAAAAAAGAAAAAAACTTATAGAATTAGAAGATATTTCCGATAGGATTGGTTTAAAACTGCAAGAATTATATTTAAAAAGTATGGAATTTTCACAAGGAGAAATCGATGATTATCTCAAGCCATATATATCCCCATTAATAAAGAAAGGTTGGAAAGTTATCGCACATGTTGTAGAAAAAAGCCAAATAACATACGGGTTTGAGGCATATGATTGCTTATTATATAATCCCAACGCGAAAATGGTAAATGATGCGGGATTTATGATTTTTAAGTATGATTTTAATGTGGAGAACGATGAGGAGACATTAAAATATATGTACAAAATGCTAAAAATGAAAGCTGAAGAGGAAATAATGAATAAAGAATTGGGAATAACCGATATTAAATTAATTGAAGCGGAAATTAGTCTTAATAATAAGAAATATCAAGGTTTTAGACCTCAATTTAAATTTAAAGATAAGGAAGCATTTATAGAACTTACTGAAATGGTTATACTCCCCATTAAAGATAAGATCTTCTCTTTATGGGCAGAAAGTCATGATTATATCGAGGAAATGGCACAAGTAGTATTTTCTGTAGAAAAAAAGTAGAACATATCGGCTTTAACGTAATATAAGCTATTTTTTTCTATTTATAAGATATCCATTTTTTTCAAACCATTCTATTTGTTCTTTGATTGCAAGTCGAATATTAGTTCGGGGCATCTTTAATTCCTTCCATGCTTTAGAGCAATCGAATATACGATATTCTGCCGCAGCAACACTTTCTAATGGCGTTTTAGGTAATTTATTTTGGATGGTGCAAGAATAAAATTCATCAAAAAATGCAAATATTTGTGCTAAGATTTTTGGAAAGGAGAAATAGGGTGCTTTTTTTCCTGCAACATCCGCAATTAATCTAAGAAAATCTCTAAACGACATGTTTTTATTTCCTGCAATATAGCGCTCTCCCGAAATACCATTTTCAATGGCAAGCACATGAGCGGTAGCAACATCTCGTACATGAACGATGTTCATCCGGGTATCAACAAATCCGGGCATTTTACCGTTCATGAAATCTTGGATAATCCGTCCAGTAGGAGTAGGTTTGACATCATAAGGTCCAATAGGAACCGTAGGAAGAATTGAGCAAGTGGCAAGTCCTCTTCGATGCCACTTCAACGTTACAAGTTCTCCAAGATATTTCGATCGCTTGTAATGCCCCGGTAATTCTTCTTGCGTTGCAAAGCGTGTTTCATCTCCCAACGTATCGCCAGAAGGCATTCCAACCGCACTCTCAGAGCTGGTAAAAATTACTTTCTCAATTCCTTTCTCAAGTGCCCTTTTCATTAATCTATCCGTTGCCCAAACATTCACCTCATACATCTCATCTATTTTTTGAGGATCTGTCCAAAACCACATAGGAAGGAATGTATATAATGCTCCCCCATGAATGATATATTCACAGTCTTCCATAGCATTACTGAGTGCTTTAGTGTCTCTTAAATCGCCATAAGCATATTCTATAGGAAGGTTCTTGAGTGTTTGCAGGTTTGATGTTTTTCGCACATACGCCTTAACTTTATAGTCATTTTTTAAAGCAGCTCGGACTATATTTGCTCCAATAAAACCATTTGCTCCCGTTATTAATATCCTTGACATGTTTTTAGTATAAAAATAATATTATAAACCTATATAGAATATTCTCCTATTTTAAGATTCTGAAAATTTTAAATTATTTTTCTGTGGTTTCGAAAAAGAATTTTCCTGTGTAGTTCTGACAATAGTGGTGGGTTTTGACTCATCAAATGGCGTATTACAGACCCAACATGCATTTTCGAGGTCACTCAGGGAACTTGAACATTTTTGATAATAAAAAGTACCACACGAGGGACATAAATAGACGTTGTTCCTTAGTACTTTTCCTTTGCAAACAATACATATTTTTTTTTCTTTTGAAATAGTAACTTCTTCTTCTGTAACTTTCATTGGTCTCGTAAGCACTTCCATTATATTTAACTCATCTCCTATTTTTTCACCAGAGTTCCTACCCGATGACTCCAATTGTATCATTTTCATAATCTTTAGTATCACAATAAAGCTCAGCACATTTACAAATTCTAATAATAAAATTACAGATAGTGGAAATTCGAATATAATGATATAGATAAAGAAAAAGAGAAAAATGATCGTTATAACCAAGCTGGCAACTTTCCAAATTATCTTCACTTGCGATAATCCTTCTGGATTAATGATCAAAGGAGAGATTGCGATAATTATTCCAACTATAACTAACAATGGGGGTACAAAGAGAGGTAAAGCATTCATAGACTTTGCTAAGGGGTCAGTCAATGCTATCCCTCCTAATATATGACATAACCGTTCTGTCAAGTTGCTACAAATGATATAAAGGGATATCTTTCGTCAAGTTGACTTACATCTCTAACGATGAGATCTCGGAACTCACGGAGTTCTCCCAACACCATTTTCATCAGTTGTCTTTCAGCGGGAACGGAACTCGCTACATCCTTATGTTCTTCCCATTGTGTTAATTTCTTCTTGAGATATTTCTCCGCAATGTTAATCGGAACTTGTACTTGACGGTCAATGCTGTACCCACAATGTGAACATTTAAAGATTTGAGTCGTGCAGGTCGTCTTTTTTCCGCATTTTAGACACGTTCGAGAAGTATCTCTTGGGTTTTCATATTCAACGAGATGCCCCGGTGATGTTGCTTTATAGTCAAGATATGTTTGAAATTGCTTGAAATTCCGGCGATTCAACCTCCTCCGCATGTGTTTTGACTTTTTTTTCTGCCATTGCGTTACATTCTTCTGTCGAGCTGACGAATCGCGAATATCGGTTAAATCTTCCATGACCACGATTGAGTTTTCTTCATTCACTATATCGCAGATGATGTTCGCCATCGCATGAATATCATTCTTATTCTTGTTTCGCTCAATCCTTCCGTATTTATTCAATAGCTTTTTTCTCACGCGTGGTTGATATTTCTCTCCGTTGTCAATGTTCTTCGCTATAGTCTTCCGTTTTAACGAATATGAATAATGCGTGGTTGAAATCTCGGATGAATCAACTCGCGTGATTTTTACATTGTGTGCCGAGATGGTAATGAGCTCAATGCTTCTCTCGTTTACATCAATGCTGGTAAGTGAAGTTGGCTCTTTTAATTCTACTTCTGTGATGAATGGAATGAAGATATCAACTGTCCTTTCATCATTGAGTCTTAGCGTGATTTCCCCATATTTTTCGGTCTTGAGCTGATCATAGAATTCATTGGGCGTGAACGGGATGTAATAGGTACTTCTCGGCTCTACCACCAATACGATGTAATTTCTATCAAGATAGCACTGGCATTCTTCGAGTTTCATTGAATTCTTTTTATATATTGGATTTGAAAGCCGCTTCTTTTTTTTAAAACACCACGAATTCCACGATTTCAAGACATCCTTCGTAATTCGAGCAGACGAATGGCAATAATGCGTGTGGAGGTCGGGAAAAAGAGCTTTCCATTCGTAATAGAAACTCTTTCTGATTTTCGGAAAAGAAGAATAGGTGTAATAGACATTTCCTTTCTTGCTCACCTTTCGAAAAATGGGATTCTCCACGCACTTGTCAATCAAGAATTTCATGGACTCCTTGAAACAGTCAATCGCGTGAGCAACTTTCTCGTATTTCCTCTTGGTGAGTTTTAAAGACCGAATTCTCACGGTTTTTAGGGTTTTCATGCGTTTACCTCCTTTTTGAAATGAGATACGATTCGTCTTGCCTTATGGCTTCTATATCCGTACACCCTGCCCGAAAACGAGGTCACGATGGCAATCAGATCATCGACCAGTTCTTTCTGCGGATCTCGGACTTCTTCACTATTGAGCACGATGATTCTCGTTCCATGCGATGTAAAATACGATTCTAAGTAATTAAAACCGAATCTGGTGAGCCTATCCTTGTACGTCACGATGACCACGTTAATCTCATTATT
This sequence comes from Promethearchaeota archaeon, assembly GCA_008080765.1. Taxonomy (GTDB): domain Archaea; phylum Asgardarchaeota; class Lokiarchaeia; order Sigyniarchaeales; family SOKP01; genus TEKIR-8. Next base: position 15,950 of record SHMU01000032.1, read on the forward strand.
GTTGACCATCTGAAAGAGCTTGATCACGTTCCGCCTTTTTCCATTCAGCCCACTTCCAATGTCTCTGAGCTTTAAAACGCGGGTAAATCCGTGTGTAGTTGCATGTTGTTCGAGTACTTGTTCTTGAGTCGCAAGATCACTTTTTTGCCCGTGAGAGGATACTCTCGAATAAAGGACGGTCTTTCGTTCTTTATTTGAAATGCCTAATATTCTCCGTATCTCTAATTCGGGAATCCGATGTTCACCTCCTGCGGTTTTTAACGACTTGAGCTTTCCCGCATAAATCCATTTCCTTACCGTGAGTGGTGTTACACCCAAGAGTTGTGAGGACTTCCCCACCCGATACAGCTGGTCCCCTAAAAACTCACTCATTACTATATAAAACTATATTAAAAGTAGTTAAAGGATATGAGACTGATGACCTACTGATTTTCCCAAGAAATAATAGAGAAGAAATTGCTTTAAATTCAAATCGTGACCATTTAGTTAGATAAAATAGGTTTAAGAACAATATTAATATAACAAATGGATAATTTACAAGAGCCAATATTAGTCTCGCGATTTCAAGTGGAGAAATAATCATAAGGACGATAAAGATGCAATTAATAGTTGTTATAATGAAATAGGTTTTTCTTAATCTTTTTCGATTTATAAGAATCTCCATTGAGAAGAAATATATCATAAAAGCAACGATATAGGTGATCATAATTATCTTAACAAATAATGCTGACTCATCGTAAAATTCGTCGTACATAACATTATTTATAAAGATCCCTTGAATCATTATCTCAGCGATATAATAGAGGATTCTATAAACCGATAAACTAAAAAGGAATCCAGCAAATCCGTATAATAATATTTTTTCATTAGAAGAATCTCTCTTTTACTATTTATTAAATATAAAAGGCCTGCAAAAAATAGAATGGTGATTGTAATCCCCCATAATAAGCGATCGAAGGGGTTCCATATCATGATTTCTGACATTTTCAATCATCCCTCTAAATATATACTAGTTCTGGTATTAATATGAAGAAAATAAATTATGATTTATTAAAAATATATATATACAAAAACTTTCGTATATTGACAAAATATCAAGCATCTTGAATGTAAGGCTTTCCTAAATTCAAACAAAATTCAGCATTGCTTAATTCTCGACCCAAATAATTAAGGTGTTGGGGATTATCGGTTAGATTTAGGGACATTACTTTTTTACTTAACGATTCTGCGTCTTTCCCTATTAAGGTTTCAATTAATTGACGTGAAGTAGAATAAAAGCATACTATGATTTCCTTTTGATAATGATCTACATAGATTTTAAAATATCCCTTCTCGTCGGGATTATAGGAAGAATTTTTATCTTCAATATAAATTGGATTTTCAATTGTAGTGAGATCTGGTGTTTCTTGGCTTGTTTTTCCCTTTGCTTTAAAAATCTGTATTCCTTGATTGATAGGAGGGGTTTTTTTATGATGTGAAATGTAATTTAATTTTACAGCTTCTTTCAATTCCTTCACACCACCCATTAATTTTGTACTATGTTCAACTGTAAAAAGGATTCCTATATCTAATTCAACAGCAATGCTCGCCAACAAACCATTTATCCCTACGGAATCAATATCCATTAGCTCAACCACATTTGAAATTCCAAAAAACATTGGTAATTCATATTTTCTAAATTCTTCTTTGCGAGCCTTTTTACTATATAAAAAATAACTAATGAGGGATGGGACAATTCCTGGAGAAATAGGTGTTTCCAATAAGGGGTCAGCAATTAATTTAGTAAATCCTAATTTAAACATCTTTTTGGTAAGAGTAAATAAATTTTGAACTCGCATTTCTGGTTCTTTTGGAAAATACCCTTTCTGTATATTAGTTGGTAAGAGGACAATTGGAATATCTTTTGGGATCTCGGAAAACTCTTTATAATTCCCAATATCAAGACTTAAAATCATATCAATTTTTTCATCAATAGCACAATGAATCTCTTCAGAATTCATAGAATCTATACTAAGAAGAACATTAAAGTGAGAACGCAATAATTGGATAATAGTTTTTACTCTAGTAGGGTTAGGTTTATTTACAATACATCCAATATCTATTATATCCGCACCAGATTTAATATAATGTTTTGCTTTCTTAAGGATTGATTTATTCGATTTATTGGTCGCATTTACAATTTCAGCAATGATTGGAGGGGGTAAATTTCTTCCAACCATTATCTCACTACTATTTTTGTTTATATAGAAATTTCTTTGGTTGATATCAGTTCTGACTGCCTTTATTTGAGCATCAACTATGTTCTGATATTGTGTCTCTCCTGAAATTTTAAGCAACTTATCTGCGGAAAGGGATGTAGAAAGATTAAAATTTTCAATTTTTTTTAAAAATATTGGAAGATCAGAGGCAAATTGAGTACCTTTTCGTATTGGAATGGAAAAATGCTTTTCTAGATTCTGAGCATCCCATTGAATAAATCCAGGAAGCAAAATAAGGTCATAAGGAGTAATCTCAATGGAATTTAGTTCTTCTTTAACTATTTTTTGCGTCAGAAAGGCAGAAATAGAAAAGGGTACTTTTTTTACTTCGACGTGATGGTTTTTGGTGGATGCTGCAATTTTTTGTAAGATAGGATAACTTTGAGTTCCCGTTAAAATTAGGATATTAATGGTTAACCTCACGACCTACATAGTCTTTGTTGAATGGAATAAAAATATCATCTAAAACGGATCCCGAAGCATTTCTAATTTCCAAATTTTTAATGATGGGTTCATATTTTCCCCCTAATAAGCCATTAGCAATATAGGCAGCTCCTTGTGCGGCTCTTTTTGCGATTTGACTATAGCTTTTCATTAATCTTACTGGGATAAATTGATTGAGAGCATCTTCAATATTATGTTGAATATATTTGATATTTGCACCTCGTCCTGCTAATAATATCTCTTTTGGTGCCTTTTGGGAGGAAAATGAGGAGGATATTGCATAAACTGCTTTTTTTACACTTGAAAGATATGCTTGAAACGCCATTTTAGTTTGTTCATCCTTTTCTGCTAATAATGAAATTTCTTTCAAACTCAAATTTGAATAACCCGCAATATATGCGACCCCACCTCTGTATATATTTTCCTTTTTGATTTCCTTAATTAAATAAGCGAGCTCCCCATCTAAATTTCCGCAAGCTCTAAAACCCATGATGTTTGACCCCCCGATTCCATCTATAATCTTTCCCTTCTCAATTGCAAGTACTGCAGTAAAACCATATCCAATTTCTACCATAATAAAATTAGTGTTTTCTGGAGGTATATCATAACATTCCATCTGATCTTTAATTCCTACCACTGTGGTACATAATTTATCAGCAGTACCCATATCTATCTTATTAATTTTTCGATACCTCGGAACTGTAGGAAGATGTTTCACTCCTGGAACTATTACTCCAGGAACATTCTCCTTCTTTATTAGGTTTAAGATCTTTCCTAATCCTAATAATTCTTCTTTCTCTTTTTTTTTAAATTTTAATAATGTTAAGAAGATATCTTTTTCTGTAAGCTCAGAGCTTTTTTTAAGAGGTAATCCAAATCCAGAAGGAGCAACCATTAAATCAATTTTCCTTTTAGTATGCAAGGACTTGATTATTGTAATACATTTTTGTGGTGTTCGTATTAACTCTCTTGTTGGAATAGAGGTGTCTAATATAATTTTATCGTCATATAATCCCAGAAAATCCCAACTTTTAGAGCCCGGATCAATACCTAAAACGGTTGTATTGGTCAAAGTGCTTTCCATTGCATTAGTTTATTATTACCTAAAATGAAGATGAACTAAAAAGTAATTATATTTTAATTAAAAGATGGTCTTAAATAGATTATTAAGTGTTATTGTGCCCAACCAAATCCAATTACACAACTTTGATATTCTATAATTTTATTTTTAATAAATCCTGCCTTCTCTAAATCTTCTCGTAATTCTTTTTTATCAAAAATGGTATCTAAGATAGATTCTTTGTAATTTTTCAATAAAATATCGGCGGCAGCATCTTCGGTAAATGGAAAATCTGCTTTTGTAACTAAAATGATAATTCCATCATGTCGGAGTATTCTGTGTAATTCTTTTAACACCTCAATTCTATTCATATCCCAATTATTGGCATTTTTTCTATAATTAGGAACAGCAATCATTTCGAATACATCATTTGCTTCTCTTATTCTCTTTTTATGTATTTCCGAAGTTTTTACATCCATTAGATCTGTTTTTGAATAATGCTCATAATTATCCTTCTTAGAAAGTATAAACACTTCATTTGCTAGGGTTTTAAATAGATTGATGAGTCGTAGCTGAATAACATCTGAAAACCATACTGCCATAATATTTTCCAAATGTTCTTTATTGCTAATGATTTTTATTTTCTCGGTGAGCCCCTCATCGAATTGAATAAAATCCGGTATCACACTACTATTCATGAGGAATTGAAGTAAATATTTTAATAATTGACTTGTTAAGGGAGTAGGTTCTATTGTTTTTACTTTTCCTTTATAATTTCGGTTGAATTTAATTAAACCCCGTTTTTCAAGGTTAGTTAGATTATTGTAGAAGCTGGAGGTGGAAAGTGCTGAATTGGTCTGTTCCTTTTTCTGGGTATATTGTAAAAATTTGAGCTCATAGTTTTGTAAATCGGAAGGTTTTAATTTCTCTAAATCTATCTTATTGCTTTGAATCAATTCATTTACAATTACATAAAGGGTATATCTCACAATTGGCTTTCCATATTCAATCAATAGATTAAGTGTAATAACTTCCACAAATGAAAGATCAATGAGATTGCCAATTCGAAGAAGATTCATAAGTAAGGCTAACTAAAATTAATTTAAATTCCTTAATTAATAATATCTTTTAGAGTTCTCATATTTTTCAGATCTGAAAATGACTTATACCACAAAACGAAAATACTTTAATTTTAATAAATAGAATTTTAATTATAATAAATAGATATAATTATTTTAAAAACATTTTCTCATTTGAGAGATGTTATTTTATAATAAACCGAGTAATGATACAAAAAATAATAAATATTAAATGAGGTATATCAATAAATGAGTAAAACTTCAGAATCTTCAGAAAGAAGGAAAGGATTTCAATTTGATATCGCCAAACCCCACGATATGCTTCCAAAATCTCATTGGCTCCGCGAATATTATTTTAAAGGAGCAGAGCGAGAATGGAATAATGAATTTACTCCTTTTACAACGGGAACCGAATGGGATCTTATTTGGAATGAATTAAATTACTATATTGTACCAGAAGTACATATGTACATCGGAAACAAGGGTAAAGGTGTCTTCGAAACATCATTTAGAGCAATTGCACGCCCTATTGAACTCCCCGATTCATTTTGGAAACTCTCCATTCCAGAGCGGAGAATTATTTTTTTTGAACACGCAATATTAAACTATATTCCTCAAGAAATTATTTCAGAAAATGATTTAATCGCCGGAGGGCGTTTTAACACTCAATTGAGTAATTGTCTAAATAAAAAAGAAACTAAACAATTCTGGAAAAAAACCCTTAAAGCGCGCCAGGCGCATTTTAAATTCCATAAAAGTGGCTTTGGAAATACGGGAGCTACAGGGGGTCATATTATTCCCGATTATGAAACAATTTTAAACAAGGGATTCAAGTTTTTATACAAGCAAGCAAAAGAACGATATGAACGTTTGAGTGATAAAGATAAAAATGGAGCTAAAGGTGGCGAATTGCGCGCTATGATTAGAGCCACAGAGATCCCCAAGAAATTAGCCCAAAAATATGCCGAAGAATGTCGTCAGTTAAAGAAGAATGCTACTCCCGATCGGGCAGAAGAATTGGAACAAATGGCTAAAAACTTAGAGAAAGTACCTTGGGAACCTGCAGAAACGTTTTGGCAGGGATTACAAGCAATTTGGCTTACTCACATGCTCATCATGACAGAAGAATCGTACCCTGGCGCGGGTACTTCTTTTGGAAGAACCGATCAACATCTCTGGCGGTTATATAAGAAAGATGTAATGGAAGAGAAGAATATTACAAAGAATTTCGCTAAAGAGATCTTGGGAAGCTTCTGGTTCCATTGTAATACTGCATATGATGCGATGGTGCGTGTTGGAAAACAAGGCATAACGAGTGGATTTGGACAATTGATGACATTATCAGGATGTGGTCCAAATGGAGAGGATTTGACCAATGAGTTAACTTATACGATATTGGAAGTCATCGACGAGTGGAGCCCCATCTTAGAACCAAAACCCAATATCCGACTTCATAGGAACTCCCCCGATAAATTACTTGATATTCTCGTGGATATGGTATCTCGCTCCCAAGGAGCACCTTTCCTCATCAATTTTGACGAACGGAGCATTGCAGGAATGGTAAGAGAAGGTATTTCGAAAGAAGACGCCTGGGATTATGCTTGTGTGGGCTGTCTTGAAAATACTATGCAAGGCAATGATCGAAGCGGGACGGTAAATTGCAATCCTAATTTGGCAAAAAGCATCGAATTAACCTTGTGGAACGGTAAAAATATGCCGGGAAACGTGGTTAATGGGTGGACAAAGGATGGAGAGCGATTTGGCCCCAAAACAGGGAAACCCGAAAAGTTTGAGACGTGGGAAGAATTCTTTAATGCATGGAAACAACAAATTGCTTTTATCATTAAATACTTAGTAGAAGTAAATAATATGACCGAGGAGATACGCGGTACATACCTGCCAACCCCTTATTTGTCTACCTTTGTGAGAGGATGCATTGAAAAAGGTTTAGATGTAAGAAATGGGGGGCCGGAGTTGCGATTTATCACCGTGGAAGGTGTAGGATATGCAACAACCGTGGATTCCTTACTTGCAATTAAAAAACTGGTCTATGAAGATAAGAAATATACTATTTCTGAAATCAAAAATGCGTTATTAGAAGATTTCCAAGGCAAGGACAATACAATCCTTCAAACTGTGTTAAAAAATAAGGCTCCAAAATACGGTAATGATACGGATATGGCGGATGAATTGGCAAGAGAAGTAATGGAAACATGGGCAGAAGAGACGTGGAAATATAAGAGCCCTACCGACTTTCAATATCGCCCAGGAATGCTTTCCTGGAACTATTGGGCAGGGGCGGACGCAATGCTTACACCAGCTACTCCCAACGGGCGCAATGCGGGAACCTATCTTTCGAACGCAATCTGTCCTTCGGATGGGGTGGATAAGAAAGGACCAACAGCAGTTACAAATTCCGTTGGGAAGGCATTAGGAGGAAAAACGGAAGACGGAGAATATATAAATTATCTCCCGAATGGTGCATCGCATACCATTACATTTAATCCATCCATTATAAGAGATCCAGAACATAAGGAGAAATTCAAATCATATCTTCGCGGATATATTGAAAACGGAGGAACATGCTTGCAAATCAATATGCTTGATGTTGACATGCTAAGAGACGCGCAGAAACATCCTGAAAATTATGAAAACCTACTAGTTCGTGTGACTGGTTACAATGCCTACTTCACCGCTATAGGAAAGGAACTTCAGAACGAGATCATTGCCAGAGAATCTCATAGGATGTAAGAAGGAGATTGGAGGTAATTTAACATCATGGAAAGCTCAACAAAAGGATTGGTTTTTGAAATACAAAAAATGTCCACTGAGGATGGTCCAGGGATACGTACCACCGTGTTTCTAAAACATTGTCCGCTAAGTTGCGTGTGGTGCCACAACCCAGAATCTATTCCAAAAAAACCCCTATTAGAATGGTTACAACACAAATGTATCGGATGTAAAATATGCGTAGAAACATGTAAACAACATGCCCTTTCTTTAGACAAGAATGGTCTCCATATAAACCGAGAAAAATGTATTAGCTGTGGAGAATGCGTAGAAGAATGTCCCAGTACTGCGCTCCATATGTTTGGTACTGAATGGAATTTAGAAGAATTGTTTCATGAAGTCAATAAAGATAGAGTCTATTATATTAAGTCAGGAGGAGGAATAACCGTTTCTGGAGGAGAACCTACCCTACAACCAGAATTTGTAGAACAATTTCTTAAAAAATGCAAGGAAAATGGTCTCTCCACAGCATTGGACACATGTGGCTATGCATCAAAAGAAATCTTTCGGAGATTATTACCCTACGTTGATTTAATATTATTAGATCTTAAGGAGATCAATCCGGAGAAGCATAAAACATTTACGGGAGTGTGTAATGAAAAAATACTGGAAAACGCCAAATGGCTTGCACATTACGTGCGGGATCACAGTAAAATATTATGGATACGCACCCCATTAATTCCAAATTATACAGCTACCGAAGAGAATATAGAGGGGATTGCAAATTTCATTGTTAATGAATTGGAAAATGTTCCCGATCGATGGGATCTTTTAGCGTTCAATAATTTATGTATCGATAAATACGAGCGACTTGATTTAGAGTGGCACTTAAAAGCAATCCCTTTAATGAAATTACAAGAAATAGAGAAATTATATGCTTTGGCTGAAAAAAGCGGGGTCAGAAATGTACAATGGTCCGGTTTGACAAAAAGCGAAGACAAAAAGAAAGAACGAGCAAGTTATGATGATAGTGTTAAATTACCTTCTTGTTAATTATAAAAAAAATAAATGAAAAAAACGATAAATTATGACAAAAAATAAACCTAATAACACTTCTAAAGGTGTTCAATGGAAAAATTCATTATCTCCTCAAGCAATTGAATTTACCCAACCCTCAATTATGCTTAAGATGGTCTCAACAGTCGATGACCGCGGATGGCCACATATTACCATTATCACCAGTAATCGAGCTATCGCTGATGATACGATTGTATGGGGGGCGTTCACAGAGGGTTCCAGCAAGGAACACGTGAAAAAGAACCCTAAACAAGGAATCCTCTATATGACAGCCGAAATGCCCTTTAAATTTATGCAAGTAAAAGTAGAATTTGAACAGATTAAAAAGGAAGGAGAAGATTTAGAATATTTTAACAACACTGAACTCATGCGATATTTTACTTACGTACGCGTCCATACCGCCTTTTACAACACGGTAGTAGCTGCAACCCACGTGCGGGATCTTCCGTTGCTGGGTATCATTTCGGGGATTGTAAAGAATTTAGTCGGAAAAAGTGGATTAAGGACGGGTTTGGATGAGAAACGATTAAATCCCATCGGCTACAAACTCTATACTGCTCCCATCGCAGTTCGAGCTATTGCTTATGTAGATCCCACCGATGGATACCCTATTATAATTCCTTGCATTCCCTTACAGGCTGCAGATCACAACAGACTTGTGTTTCCAGTATCTTCGAATAAATTGGATTTGTTTCAAATTCCTGAAGATGCAAAAGTTGCGGTTCATTGCATGAATTTTGACTTTGCAAATCAGGTGGTTAAAGGAACTTTTACTGGAATTCAAAAATCTCGAGCAATCAAATTTGGTGTAATTGAAATCGAAGAAATCTATAATTCCTGTCCACCCATCTATGGTGTGATCTATCCTCCCGAGAGGAGATATGAGCGACCAAAAGTTACGAATTTTCATCTCTAATTTTATATCTTATTTCTTTTTCTTTTGATTGTTTTTAGCTCTTATTGTTTTACTATCGGAGTTTAATTTAGTTATTTTCGTCATTAGAATTCTTTTAAAGTTAATTGTAGTAGGATTTACACAGCGATTTTTTGTGGAAATCCTATATGAGCATGAGCACTATGAAAGTGAATTCTATATAAATATATATAGGGTACTTTTAAATTGGATTCTCGTATTCTAATATTTGTATAGTAATATGTTCAAATTGTGGTGAAAAACCCACTGGTCCAAATCAAAAATTCTGTGAATTTTGTGGCACGAAATTAGAAGCCTCTTCTAATAATCTTTATCAACAAAAGAATAGCTTTCAAGAGAATAAAAAAGAGACATATCAAACAACAAAACCTGACAACTCGGTATATATTGCTCGTAGTTTTCAAGAGAAAGAAAAAGGAAATCCTGGAAAATTCTCAAAATTAAATATATTCTTTCAATATTATAATTTCTTATAGCAATTAGTGCTCTAATTTCAAATGCGCTATTACTCTACATAATAACCCCTTCTATCAGTTATAATTACATATTTGATAGTAGATTTCTTATTTTTTATGAATTTGGCTATTTTGATATATTTCCTTCCACGATTACTCAATTTCTTAAGAAAGAATATTATATTGATGTGAATACATTAACTTTAGCGAATATGTTAGGGATTTTTCCCATTATTATTGGAATAATGGGGTCATTTTTTGGATTCTAATCTCGATCATCAAGAAGAAAAGCAATACATAATGAACCAAAGAATTCATTAACTAAAATAGGAGGTATATTCGCAATATTTGGCATCGTATTATCTATTTTAACGATTATCACAGGAATTGTTTTACTGGTACTTCCAAGAGCTTATGTCTCATATTTGAATACTTTTAGTTTTTTTTATAATTTCTCTATTATTTTTTATTCAATTACAACTTTTTGAACAAATATAGATTTGCAGTCTTTTTTAATTTGTAAGTAAGTTTAGAAGGAGATTTTTCTAATATTTCTTCAACCATATGAAGGGTTAATCGTTTATTTTTCGTTGTTAGAAAGTAATCTTCAAGATGTTTATTTTGAAACGAAATATTATTTTCTTGTATGATTTTCTGTTTTAATTTTGCAATAGAGGCTGAAGACTTATAATCCTTCCAATTGAACTTCATTTTATGCGAATGATGTCTATTCGAGGAGGATTGTTCATTCAGAACACCAATCAAATTAAATTGTTCTGAAACATAAGCACGGCTTGCATCATTATGTTCGTCATCAGCTAAAAGGATTGCTCCCTTTTTTAAGTATTCACTACATGCAATTGAAACAAATCCTGAGCTTAGAGAAATGATAAGATCAAAATTATGTTTTTTTTCCCCAAGATCAGAGCGATAATCTTTTAAATGGAATCGTAATTTGGACTTCTCCTTGTAAAATTTTAATTTATCTATGAGCAGAGAGAGCTGATTATCATTAAAAGTTAATCGACACTTCTTATAGCTATCGACATAAACTACTTCGGAAAAAAAAAAGGAAGGTGTAATATGTATGTAACTTCCTGGATAGAGTACTTTTTGTATTTGAAAATGAGTGGAAATCCAATAAAAATAAGGGGCAAAAAAATCTTGAAGCCCTTTATAATACTCAAGGGTTAATCTGAGGCCTTTAGAATTCCTGAATTGATCTATCCTCTTTTCCATACTTCTATTACCATATGCATAGACTCTCTTTTAATTGCATCGATGATCATCTAAACACGCATCGCAGAAGTGTTCTCCGCATTTATCACAAATCTCCGCACAGACCTCACAAATTGTATTACCACATTCGTTACAGGCAAAGAGGAGGTCTCCTTCTTCATTTTCGCCGCAATTTGGGCAAAGAGTAAAATTTTCATTCATTATAGTTTTTTCACCACTAATTCTTTCAATAGTTATGAGTTAAATGGGGTAGTACTTATTTAAAGTTATCATTTTAAGATTAAGAGATGCATTTTACCCCGTAATAATAAAACTATAGTCTTTTGCATAAATAATTTACCATGTAATCACCCCGTACTTTTCTACATTACAAATACTTTTTACCTTTTCT
>SHMU01000033.1 GCA_008080765.1 Promethearchaeota archaeon
TTTCTCCGATGATCTGTATCTGTGCCGTCTTACAAAACTTCATTAGAACTCAACCTTATAATGATAATGATAACGCACGTATTTAAATCTTGTCACTTAATACTATCTAACGGCACTTCCTCCCCGCCCTAAAGGACGGGGCTTCCGTGCCGATCCATTGTGAAAAATAAGATTAATCCTAATAAGATCTAATTCTCCTTTTTCTATGTGTATGAAAAGAGGAGGCTTCTTCCATCTGTCTCATAAAACACAATAAAAAAATAAAAAAAATAGCAAAAAAAAAACAAAATAGAGGTTGTTAGCCTTTGTTTTCTAAGGCTTGTTTCACTTTCTCTAACTCTTCTTGCCGCTTTTTCTTCTCTTCTTCCCTCTTCTTTAATTCTTCTTCGTCTACTTTCTTGAGAGGTACTCCTTTTTTAATTTCTTCCTTCAATTCGTCATCTAATTGTGGCATCTTGCTAAACACCTTTTAATTTAGATTTATACCATTATTTTAATATTCTTATTATATTACTTAAGAAAAACTTCGAATATTTAAATTCTGTGCTTCAATCGTTCTTGCGGCTAAGAGGTCCAAAAACCATAGAATCGGTCGAGAGACGTATTCGTGCATGGATAATAGTTCGAAATGACGAAACTATTTTAGATGAGCTTCAAATCGAACGCAATATCCATGGAAAGTTTCTAATTAATAATTTAAAACTAATAGAAATCCCCTATTTGGAGAAAGGGGTGATATGCATGTAGAAAATAAGAAAAACTTCGAATATTTAAATATTGATAAAATAGAATCTTTTTAAGTCATATACTAATTTTACTGAAAAGAAATTGATTTTTGAATTATAAAAAAATTATGTTTCAATTATAGTGAGATTTAATTCCATCAAATAACAGTCCTCTCCAGAGTGGTAATATTCATGAATTTTTTTGATAATTTTAAAGTTAAATTTTTGATATAAATGAATGGCAGCTATATTGTTTACATTCACATTTAAAATCATTGTTTTGATGTCTCTATTCTTCTTTACTTTGTGTATGGTATGTGCCAAAAGATATTTTCCGTAGCCCTTTCTTTGATAGTCGGAATCGATTAATAAATTAATTAAATTAACTCTATTCCGCATATCTTTAAGTACAATTACAAATCCGATAATTGTACCGCTTAAAAAGCCCGACTCAAGTTTTAAAAATAAAAAATTCCTCTCAATTAATTTTTGTAATAATTCTTCGGAGAAAGCATTATCCTTAAAAACATCTTGCTCTAATCGTATAAGCTTTCCAAGATCTTTGGTTTTTACCGTTCGAATCCTCATATTTTTGTAAAAGCGGTCTTTTTAATCCCTAAAAAGAGAACAGCACTACCTTTCTCGCAACAAATGAAAAAATGAATTTTAATTCATACATTATTTGAAATTGTACATTCTTTTAAGTTTTAATAACTTCTTATACCTTCGAATTAGAGGTAATATCAACTATTACCTACTACCTATTATCTATTCCTATTACCTACTACCTATTACCTATCAATTATTAAAAGTAATAATTATTCAAAAAAAAAAGAAAAGAAAGACGCGAATCAGGTATGTTTTCGATTTGTCAAGACTTTTATATGAAAAGTTTATTAAGAGAGTATGGCATCCCTTCTGACAATAATGGTTTCCTTTCTTGTAGGTGCTCTGGCATTATATTATGGAGCTAAATTTATGGTAGAAAGTTTAGAAAGCATTGCAATTAAGCTTGGAGTAAGCCAGATCTTGATTGGTTTAACCATTTTGTCAATCGGGACAAGTCTTCCCGAGATCTCAGTGAGTATGCTTGGGGGAATAGACAAATTATTGGGAATTGATTCTAATATTGATGCTATCGTTATAGGAAATATAGTAGGATCCTTTTTCACACAAATTACATTAATAATCGGGATCTTAGGAATAGTTCAGCCTATTTTTATTAGCAAATGGAAAATTAAACGAGAAGGGAGTATGATGGTTATTTCAATCATTATCTTTCTTTTATTTGCCCTTGATGGATCTATTTCTCGATTGGAGGGTTTTTTATTGATATTTTGCTATTTATTTTACTTAAGTTATATTATATACCAAGAACGAAAGGTTCAGAAGAATATAAAAAAAATTAAGAAGTTCTTGGCGGAGAGAGATGGAATAGCACATCCGCAAAAAAAAACTAAAGAAGATGGGGAGTCTTCTTCTAATTTGAAAGATATTACGATGTTAGTTGTAGGCCTTCCGATGTTGATTGTGGGAGCAGAATTGACCTTATTATCTACTCACGAGTTGGCAATTATATTTAACATTCCAGAAACGATAATGGGAGTTTTTGTATTGGGATTTGAAACCAGTTTGCCAGAATTGGTTGCTGATTTAATTGCTATCAGGAGGGAGTCGGTAGGGATTGCCGTTGGAGATCTTTTAGGATCAAATATTTGCGATATCTTACTTGCAACTGGTTCGGGCTCACTTATTGTAGGGTTTAATGTTCCTTCCATTCTGTTAGTTTTTGATATCCCTTTGTTAATAGTTGCAGTACTACTTATTTTAGGATTTCTCTGGTCAAATCAAATTCTCTCCAGGATTGAATCGGGGCTAATGATCCTATTTTTCTCTCTTTATGCTATTTCGAAGCTATTTATAATACAAGCTTGAGGAAGGTATCGTTGAAATAATTTCAGGAAAGTTTTGGCGTTTTTTTTAATTAATTTTACTTTAAGGTGAGAATTCATATTCTTTTTTAAAAAGTGCCAGAGGAATTTTTTCTGTTACATGGCGATGTTGAATTTCCTCATCTTCATCAAACGGCAAACATTCTATGATGAAGGTTTGTAGTTTAAAAGGTTTTAATAATTTTTGAAAATTGTTATCTAATACGATATAATATGGCAATTTCATAGCATTTTCTGTTAGAGACACGTATTTTCTTGGCATTCCCGAATCTTTTAATAATATTTTTTTAAGTTCATCCATGGGCTCTCTATCACCCTCAATTTGAGCATAGAGAAGAAGTCCTTCTTCCGTTATTTCTTCAAAGGGCCTTTTTACATGTTTTGCTCGCCGCAAGTATCGTTCTTTTAATTGAAAATAATCCTTAGCACGTATGGAACAAAAATGCAGTTTTAGTGTTGTAGAGGGAGCCATTTCTGTTAGTAGACGTAGTACAGCGTCCTTTGTTCCTTTCACTGAAGCAATAGTACCTTGTTCCAGCAAAAAGCCTTTCTTCTTCAAGGAAGAGCTATTAGGAAAGCAATATTCAAATTCATTTAAATTAATAAATGGAGCACCAATTTTATCAAGGTACATAACAAATTTTTTTAACTCTGAAATGTATGGTTCTGCAGGAATGAGCGGTACTTCTGCCCCCGCATGTAATCCCTCTTGTAATGCTAAAGCAATATTGGTCCATTTATTCTTTGGAGGATGAAATCGGATCTCATCTAAGCCCGTTTTATAAAGATTGCGAGCAATTTCTTGTGTGAAATGGATACCATTCGTATATAAATGGATATGAAAGCTCTTTCCTTGGCGCTTTTTTATTAATTTGATAAGTTTAAGAGTTTTATGAAGATTTTCCGATAGGAGAGGCTCTCCTCCTGTAATGCTAAGTCCTTTGGCATCCATTTTTTGTATTTCAGTAAATATACGCTCCGGACCGGTGATCTGAAGCTCATTAATGTAGGCAATATCTTTATTTCTTCTTTTTTGAGAGAGTGGGCAATACCACGCACAATGTTGTGGTTTTTGGCACAATCCATTAAGAAATAGCACCGCCTTTGTCCCTAAAAGGCATAATTCACATCCTTTTGGAATCCCACGTTTATTTATAAAGTAATTTCCCTCTAGTGATTGCACGATTGTTTCCTTCATATTAACGTATTTTTCTTCGTATTATACTATTTTGTTCTGCTATTGATTTTAGGGCACCCTCCACAGTTTCATCTCGAGCTAATTCTCTTTTCAAAAAAACTCCAGTTCTTCCGTGTTTTTCTCTTCTTAGAAGTACTTTTTTTCTTTCATTTATAGTAGCAATAGAGATTCCCACCGTTTTGGCTGCGATATGTTCTTGATGTATAATAGATTTTTCAACATGTCCCTTTTCTGTTGGTTTTATTAAGATTAATTGTTTAGTAATTCCGGGAACTCTCAGATTATCTTGAAGCTGATGATGCTCTATTTTACCTCCAAAATCATAAAATTCACGATTTTTTTTCGTAAGAGGCGTTAGAGGAACTGTAATAGAGACTAATTCACTGAGATGAATATAGAGCTTAATTGAATCTGAAGGAGTAGCAGCGATTATCTCCCTATGATAATTTTTAAAATTGTTTTTGGTTAAGAGATATTCTATTTTGAAAGGGGGGATTTTATAAAGAAAACCAATATCAATATCACTATTGGGATGCACATCACCTCTGGCAAGAGAACCATAGACATACCCTTTAAAAAGTTCTTCTTCAAAAATACTAAGAAGTTTTAATGCCTCTGTCCTCTTGGTTTGAAGTAATGCCCAATGCTCTTGGGGGTATACAACTTCTCGGTAATGATTTCTTAATATACGTTCTTTTGACATAACTCTTTTGAATGTTTACAATTTAGTTCTTATTGTGCCTCTCTTCAATAAAATTGATTATTACCCCGAGTAAGAGAGTTTCATAATTCTTGAATTCACATCGTGCCTTCTCAAGAATAATCACACTATGTTGTAGATAATCTATGTGCAATATCTTTTTTCTAAATTTAAGCAATCTTTGATTTCTAATCAAGTAAAAATAATATTTATTATAGATCACCCCTAATTTCTTTTGAATTGTCTGTGGAGGAACATTAGTCATAAAAGAGGCAAAATCAATTTTCTTAGGTTGTGGATTAATTAATATCATTCCCTTATTATGCTCATCATTGAAAAGGGAAGTGTAAGGAAAGGAAAGGGGAAAATACTCAAAGGAAATGGTAATATAGCAGGAATATGTAGTTTTCAGGATGTTATTAATATCATTTATTAATTGTGAAAGAGAAAGAGAATTTGTCCCCTTTTTCTTGACGGTAAGTACTTCATATCCATAGGAAGCCAATCCTTCTGTTATAATTCCTATAAGTTCAGCATAGATTCTATTGATGGGAATTATTAGTAATGGTTTTTCATCTGAAAGAACTGAGTTGCAGTTTTTTATAAGCTTCATATGTTCAATCGAAAATTGATTTAATGGAGTATTTAGATCTCTTGAGGGAATCTCAATTACCTCTAAATAACTATTAGAAATACTTCTTCTCCATCTCGTATTTTCTTTATATAATTTAATTGAAATTAATACGATGAATAACATAAATATGATAATGAAATCAATTAAGATCCAAGGTAATTTAAATAGATTCATAAAACTGTGTTGTATTAATATTAGGTATTATTCAGTTCATTTGATATAATCTATTATAGACTAAGAATTTTACGATGGTATTAAGTTCTTTTTATCTCTGCCGTCAGTTCTGTGGATATATGAGGGTTAGGTGCTGATTGAACTTAAATTGAAGTGAAGACTTTTTGGTTCCTACAGAGATTCTTGAGGATCGAATGGAGTTTTCTTAGGAGATTACTTGAGCACCGAATTGAGCCATTCTAAATACTTCTTTGATCCCTTTTCAATAGGAATTCCAATGCATTCTGGTGTGTCATAGGTATGAATTTCTTCAATGGTCTGAATAAGTTGCTGAGCTTTGGATTGTGTGGTTTTAATGAGCAAAAATACCTCATTATCCTCCTCTATGGTGTCGTTCCACCAGTAGATTGATGTGATTGGGCTTATAATATTGACACACGCAGCTAATTTATGCTCTACCAGATGATGAGCTATTTTTTGCGCCTCTTCATTGGAGGGTGTTGTTACAAAAAAGATTAGGTTATTATTCATATGTTTTCATTATCTACCGATTTTTATTAAAGATGAATGGGTATTATTATTTCTATTAGATGAAGCTTTATTAGCTTTGCTATAAAAAATATTATATAACTGAATTTGTATATTATATTTATATCTTTGATATGTAAAAAAAAGAGAAATGTTGAGTTCTTATGATACATAATGTCTATATAATCGACCAGAATACCGGGATTTGTCTTATTCATCGAAAATATGGTTCAATTGAATTTAATCAAGATTTGGTAAGCGGGTTTATTACCGCCCTTAAAGATTTCAGTGTCGAATTTAGTAAGGGTTCTGGTGAGTTAAAAGTTATTGATATGCAAGTATTTTACCTAATTCTTGTGTTTAAAGAGGGTGTTTTGGTCACTGCGGCTGCAGATAAAAATGATGATGCCAGAGTAACTCACAAGGCATTAAATGATATTATTGACAAATTCCTAGAATCCTTTGGAAATGTACTTAATGATTGGTCGGGAGATGTGCGAATTTTTCGAGGATTTTCAGATACTATTGATGATATCATGAAAAATGGGAAGGTAGCCGAGATTCCATTAACTATCCCTATCTTGAAAATATATAAAAAAGATTTTAATAAATCTCAGAATCGTCTGGCAAAGAAGGGAATAGTTCTTTCTGAGGAGGATTTGAAAGATATATCCGATAAAAAGCCCGAGTGGACTTCAAAACGATTACCAAAACAAGTCATTACGCAAGGCTTTTTGGATAAAAAACAATATGAAATTGCTCATAAATGCGATGGATTTCATACTGCCCGAGATATTGCCGAGGAAGTAGGATTGCCTGAATCAAAGATTCAAGTGATAATAGACAATCTTGATAAATTGGGTATGTTAAAATTCATAGAAATTAAGTAGTTTTGAAAAAAGGACGAGCCTTTATTTTTAAGGTGCGGTCTTAAAGAGCGAACGATTTAAATATCTAAGACGAGTTCTATAATAACTTCATCATCCTTTTCTTCAATTTTCATATAAGAGTAAGTAATTGCTTTAACTTCAGTTCCCACTTCATGAACTTCTTTATTAAATTCTTCTCCGCGCAATTGTGCATCAATTATAAAACTTTCTCTGGTTTTTTTAATAGATTCTACTTCAATAAAACTGAATACTAGTTTTTCCACATCAAAGATGAATAGAAATTCCGATAAAAAATCAAAAAGAAGTGCCTCTTTATCCTCAGCTTCCAATGTGATATGTTTTGTTGTGTTTTGGGAGACTTTATCTAATTGGGGGGTAATTACGGTCATTAGGGCATACGCAGCTTGCGTGAAGGCTTGTTCTAAGCGTGTTCCCCAGCATCTGATTTTTATATCCGCAGTATGTTCGAGAAATTCAAACCCAGGCTCTTTCATTTTTATTGGTTCCCATTTGAATATTTAATTAAGATAAGAACTCATATCAATTAAAAATATTTGGGTTTAAAATAAAAAAATGCAAAAGGAATATAATGCTAAATAAGATAAGTGAGAAGTCAATTTTTTCAAGGGATATATCACTTATAAAGAAATTTTCAAACGAGGAATTAAAACTTTATAAATATTTCCATGAAAAAACCACACATTTTCCAGAGAGTGTGGTTATTATAGATAATTTCATCTTTTTTTTTGTAAAAAGTCACTATTATTTTTCTTGTTCAAGTTATATTACCTCTATACGGCAAGAAATACCTAATAAAAAAGTGCTCATCATTAGAAGCGAAAAAACGTTAATACGACAGATTTTTAGCTTATTTCCTGATCTCTACATTCATGATGTACAAATCAAGGGATTTAACTCTAAAGGGATTGTTGTTTCAGTATATATCTTAACATTCAAGGACCGAGGAATTGCGATAGGCAGAGAGGGTAGTTATATTAAGGCAGTAAACAAACTTTTTAATAGAGCAATAAAAATTCAAGAATGTGATATTATATTCGAACTAGAATGCCAAGTGAGCATAATGTAGTGAGAGAAAGCAAACCTGTATAGTTCTAATGAGAAAGTGAACTACGCCCACATGAAGGCACGGGTTTCATGTGAAAAAGGAGCCCTTAGTTCATCAGGTTGTGCGTGAAGAGATTCGTGGTACAATTAAGCGGTCATGAAACCACAAATTGCGCGCTGCTCAATGAAGAATGCAAAATACGCTACGCAGATGTATATAATTCGAAGAAAAGTATTAAAAAACCAAAGAAGTGAAAACATTCTTCTACATAGCGAAGACTTATCGAGAAGCGTTAGGGTTGAAGAAATGCTTGTGATTAATGCACAGTGATTACGGGCAAGGATAAAGCACTCATGTTCAAACTTGATTAGTTTTTTCAGAAAAAATGTGTGGCAAGAGGCTATTATCAATAGAGGGAGGGGGAGGGAGTAGCAAGACAGCAAAAAATTCCAACAGAGAAGATAAAGTAATTTCGCAAGTTTGATAAGGCGAGGTATGGAAATGGTGGATACTTCATCAAGGAGAACATATCATGGGGTTATACTGTTATCACAGCTATAAAGCCAAAGAAGAAAGAATCCAACTCGCTACCGAAGTTTTCCAATCGGATACAATTATCAGCACGAACTTCGCAAATGGTAATGCGGTCTTCACTTCATTTTGCCCTTGAAGTGGCGAGTTTTCTTAAGTAAATATAATAAATTAATACAAGTATATTTTGGTAGAACAATTCTTTTTAGAACTGCTTTATTATTCTTTGTATATTAGAAATTTGTTCTAAAAAATTAGGAGGATTTTTGTTCATTGTCAACTACGAATAATAAAGAAAAACGCTCTGAAAGATCGAATCGAATTATAGCATTTTCTCTGGCAATCGTATGCGGGATTTTGTTTATTATTGACTTTTTGGTCATTTCGCTCTTGTTTTCTTGGTCAGATTGGATCGCTACGCTTATCTTTTCGCTTTTATTTATCATGCCCGGATATCTTTCAAATGCGGGAATGGTCTTAACGGGTGGAGGTAAACCTATTGATGCTGGAAAGAATTTTATTGATGGAAATCGCTTATTTGGAGATCATAAAACGTGGAAAGGATTACTCTTGGGACCATTATTTATTGGGATTCCCATTTCTATGGCAGTATATCTACTTTTCATCATATTATGGCCGTTAATTGTCCCCATCGTAGAAGTTGCAGCCTCTATGGGGCAGTATAAACTTTATAGTAATGTCTCAATATATGAGTTTTATTTTATTGGAGGTCCTTTCCCAATTGGTCTTTTACTGCTTTTACTTAGATCCGTATTATGTGGCTACGGAGCGGGGTTAGGGGATTTATTTGGCTCTTTTCTAAAAAGACGTTTTAAGATTTCTTCAGGAGCGCCATTTTGGATTATTGATCAGTTAGATTTCGTCACCTGTAGCATATTACTTGCATCTATTCCTGCGCTATTTCTACAAGGATATATTGCCCCAGATGTCAATCTCATCATTTTTTTGATTATATTAACACCTTCTGTGGATATTATCGCTAACATAATTGCTTATGCATTGGATTTAAAAGATGTTCCTTGGTAATATGGAAACCTATTCACTTTTCTTCAACGCTAAGCTGTCCTAGTTGTAAATCAAGGAATCCTTTTTTTATTCATTTTTCTTTTTCTATTATTAATGAATTACTAAAAACTTATTTGTGGATAATGTGTTAATAAGTAATTTTATATATCTCCCCGACATTAATGCTATTGCTGAAAAGGTTGATTATTGGATTTCATTTATTAAAGTCTTAACATTTTTGGATAGTGTGTTAATAACTACGGCGTTAATAAATATTCTTAAATAAGATAATCTTCTCATTTAGTGTAATGGAAACAACTCTATTTCGACTGCAAACGAAAAAAATTGGTGGTAAGAAATGTTGACAAATAAAGACAACTTTAATATTGATGATTTTTACAAAAAATACATTAATGGTCCACAAATATTTAAGAAACGGGAGGCATTAGAGCCCTCCTTTGTGCCTTATGAGCTCCCTCATAGAGACAATGAGATTGAACAAATTGCGGGCAAGACCGCATGTTCCTTAAGAGGCGGTGTACCTTCCCATTTCTTAATTTACGGCAAAACTGGTACGGGTAAAACAGCTACCGTCCGATTTGTGAGCCAAAAACTGGCACAATATTCTGAAGAACGGAAACCATGGTGGATTTATATTAACTGTAGCATTGTATCAACACCATATCGAATTCTTGCCCATATATATAATACTATTGTGGGAAGTGAACAAATTCCCCCCACCGGACTTCCAAAGGATGTCATTTTTAAAAAATTATTGGGATTGTTGGATTATAAAATAAAAAACTCAGTATGTTTTTTCGTATTGGATGAAATTGATTTAATCACCGATAGTAAACAAGGAAATGAAATCCTCTACGATCTTACGAGATTGGATGAAAATCTGGAACTATGTAAAACATGTTTAATTGGAATATCAAACAAAGTAAAATTTAAAGAAAATCTAGACCCTCGGGTAATTTCCAGCTTGGGAGAGGAGCATATCACGTTTCCCGTCTATAATGCTCAAGAGCTTCGTGATATCTTAGAAAGTAGAGCACATATTGCCTTTCAAGAGGACACTATTTCAGAGGGTGTGATAGGGTTATGCGCAGCATTAGCTGCTGAAGAACATGGGGATGCTCGAAAAGCATTACAATTATTGCGGAAGGCGGGTGAAATCGCCGAAAAGAACCATCATAAAACGGTCACGGGAGACCATGCAAGAAAAGCAAAACAGGAATTAGAACGAGATCATATCATAGATTATATAAAAGGAATGCCCCTGCAAGCACAATTAGTATTAACAGCAATTTATTTAATCTCCAAATTTGGAAAAGATCGAATTATTGTCTCAGGAGATATCTATGAGGTTCATAGTGAGCTTACGAATATGATTCCCGGAATTAGCACCCTAACAAGAAGAAGGATTAGTGATTATATAAATGAACTCCATTCAGCAGATATCATCTCTGCCGAGAAAAAATCTATGGGGTATTATGGAAGAACAAAAGTACTTCAGTTAAATATTGAATTAAAGTTCTTAGAAACCATATTAAGGGATATTGAGAAAGTGAAGGATGTGTTGAATTATAAACCCATTTTAATACAAAACAACAAAGTAAGAATAAGTAATAGCACGTTTAGAAGGCTTGGTTAAGATTCATTTCTATTAGAAATTATTTTTATTTTTTTCTATAGCTGGTGTTATGGTAAGATTTTTTTCTAATTTTAGTCCGCATATTTTAAGGTTCCACTATTCCTGTCCATCTATTTAAGGTTTATCTCAAGAAAATAAGATTCTAAGCACCAAAATTCCATTTTGAAACGGACTCTGCAATCTCATTGAGCATTTCAATTGTTCCTTCGCTATCTTTTTCTTTCAAAAGGAGGAATAATCGTGCCAAGTGTTTGCAGAATTGTTTATTTTTTGACCTTCGTGAAACAAAATCATGGCAATCATGAGCCAGTATTTTCTCTTTGGTGTTGATCTCAATATGATATGGCTCAGTTTTAGAGCCCTTAACTTTCGCAATAAGAACACCTCCTCCAAAGTCTAATGTTTGGATATCAAATGCATCTTCAGACACTGCTACTGCTCTATTAATCGTGCCCTTATCTAAAAACGCTTTTAAAAGCACATTGAAATCAGATGTTGGTTGTTTTTGGTATTTAGTAAGAGTAGTTTTTTTTTGAGCTTTCAGCTGTTCCCTTTTAACAATTTGTTTCTTTCTTTCTTGCTGCCATCGGGTCAAGGTCGTTTCTAAATCCTTGTTTAACGATAGAGTATCATCGGGGTGTTTGATCAAAATATTGTTTTTTAAACAATTTTGAATTAATTGTAGGGCTTTTTGCGGAGAAACTAAAAATAATTCAAATGAAATTAAATATAATAATTCTTTCTCCGAAATTTTTGGAAGGTCTTGAATTTTCCACAAATAAAGCATCAATTCCGAAGGATCCTTTTTTGGAAGACTTAAATTCATAATAAGAGCACAGTTCTTCTAATCTATTTTCTATACCATAATTAAGTAATTATAATGTCATAAATTTAATGGATTGTTTTCAAATCTAAATGAATATTCTTTAAAGTGTCTAATTCGATGATTGGTACTTCACCGGGGGTAGGGCTGATCCCAAGACTTTTCATAAAGTCCGTTTGAGCTTGAAAACAGCCGGAATTAACCAACCTTACACCTCTATAAATTCCGAACCCGTTAATGTGGAGATGTCCCGTGTGAAAAATATTGGGAACCTCATTAATTATCAACCAATCTTTTTCAGTGGGTGCAATTTGCGTTTTATTTCCGAAAGAAGGTGCTAAATGTCTGCAGATTAATAATTCTTTCATGGTAGCGGCAGGTTTGTCATTACTCAATCCGGGAATAGAAAGATTTAAATCTAATAAACTGTCCCCATGAAAAACTAAGGAAGTGATGTTATGAGTTTCTACCATACATGGGTTTCCAACTACTTTCACTCCAAGATTGATTAATTCATTGCAGTACTTTTTTGGAACTGCAGGACGGGGGATGGCATTTCGAACAGGTTCGTGATTTCCTGAACTTAAAATGATTTTTATATATTCAGGAACAGCAGAAAAAAGCTCGGCAGCTTTTTTAAATTGATCATATATATCGGGAATGATAAGATCTTCTTGTTGGTTGGGATATACTCCTACTCCATCAACTAGATCCCCATTAATTATGAGGTATTTGATTTTTCCCGCGATAGATCGCTGTTGTTTATTTCCTAAATTGCCATTAAGAAATTCTAAAAATCGATTCCATAGAGGTTCTTCGAATTCCGCGCTCCCAATATGCATATCAGAGAGTAATGCAACAGATAAAGGCTCTGCAGAGGTTTTAGGTTTAAATTCCATAGGAATATCAATTTTAGATACCACATTCGCAAAGATGATGCCCTCTTTGTCCTCTTTTCCTTTATTGTAGGTACCAGCTACATAAAGCATTTGATCCTCTATCGTATTTTTTATAATATTGAGAAGATCTCGTTTCTCGGAATCATTTCGCACTAACACATTCACACTTCCCGTCAGATCTTCTAATTCAAAGAAATAATGTTCATTTTTGGTCCTTCGAATATTTTTTACTAAACCAATTATGGATACTTCCTTATTTTCAGAGAATTTTTTAACGGTATTGATATTAGTTGCAGAATTTGTCTCGGGTCTTTTGCGCATTAGCTTTTTTAGCTTTTTAAATTTATCAAGCGTCATATTGTAAAAATCTGTATATTCTCCCGAAGTAAATAATTTTCCGGTGGGATCCATTTTGATATGATAATTAAAATCATATTCTTTTGCTAAAGGTTTAAATCTCAGATTAGAAGAAGAATGGCTTAAATTTTTCAATTTCTCTGTAATTTCCTTCCTTGAGTGTTGGTGTGTTTCTGGAGGCTCTTGTGAAGTTTCCTTATCTTCCATTAAGGGAAGATCATCGAGGTCTTCATCTTGTCTAATGGGAATAGAGCCCTCTATAGTCTCATTTTCATCATATTCTAAGGGGGAGCCAGGAGCTAAAGGAGATAGAATATCTGGAGCAAGAGATGAGGAGGTAGCTGTGAGAAGAGGTGAAGCTACATTAGAGCTTGTATTATCCCCTTTATTTTCTTCACTCTCTTCTTCAGTAGGGATCAAGGAGTTTCCATTCAAAATAAGCGCTTTTTCTTGCACAGAAGATTCTTTTTTTGTTTTACCTTGCGAGGAATTTAGTCGTTCCAAAATTATTTGGATTTCTTCATTAGAAATAGACTGTAATGTTTCTATAGTTAAATTACTCTTAAAAGAAGGGATGAATGTGGTTTCTTTTATAATTTGATCTAATTTTTCCAGTGGTTTGTCAACTTCCATGAATACCTGCAAAGCAGATGGAGAGATGTTAATATTTGTATCAATTAATCGTTTTACCAATAGTTTCTTCAAATGAGCGCGCTGATTCATTTCTTTTCTTAATATATATTTTTATCTTAATTTCATTAGGTAAAAAAAAGATTATAATTCTTATTATTAATCAAGAAATATGCTTCTTTTTTAAAAATACACACTCCCTAGATTTTTAAATACGACTAAAATATTAGAATATTGAATGGATAGCTATATTTCTACTAAATAATCCCTTAATAATGACATTATTATGGGAGGGGAAAATAATAACAATAGAGAGGAATAAAATAGTGATATTGACCAATCCTAAGGGATCTAAGGAGGAATAAATTTATGGTTGTAATGAGTGAAGATATGAAAGAGTATTTTAAATTGATTCAAAATAAAGTAAATGAATGTTATGATATTGCGATTCAAGCACGCAAACAAGGATATGACCCTGAGGAGTATGTTGAGTCTCCCCAAGCTCGAGACTTAGCGGGAAGAGTAGAAAAATTGGTAGGGCCCAATGGGGTAGCAGAATCCATCAGACAATTAAAAAATAATGGACTATCGGAAGATCAGATTGTCTTTAAAGTAGTCACTCAAATCTTAGATAAGAAAATTGGAAATATAGAAGATTTAGAAGCGCGTGTCGAGAGAGCAATTCGGGTAGGGCTTGCCATCAAGACGATGGGTGTCGTAAGTGCCCCTTTAGAAGGAATTTCCAAAATTAAAATCAGAACCGACAAACAGAACAATAAATATTTATCACTCTATTTTGCAGGTCCAATTCGTGCAGCAGGAGGTACTACGGCGGGATTGTGCGTTCTCATTGCAGATTATGTGAGGAAAAAATCCAAGATACCCAAATATCGGGCTTCGGAGGGAGAAATAGGAAGATATGTAGAGGAGGTAAAACTATATGATAGAAAAATCCATCTGCAATATCCTTCTTCAAATGATGAGGTGCGATATGCTGTGAAACATTTGCCAGTTGAAATAAATGGAGATTCCACAGAAAATGAGGAAGTCTCTGCATTTAGGGATTTACCACGAGTGGAAACCAATAAGATCCGAGGAGGAGCCTGTCTGGTATTAAATGACGGGATCTTGTTAAAAGCTCCAAAATTGCTCAAGATTGCAAGAAATATGAACTTAGAGGACTGGGAGTGGCTTGCTCAATTAAAAAAGATCGCCAGCACAGGAGAAGAAACTGAGAAGAATGCCACCGAACAAGGAAAAAAGCAGAGTGATAACAAAATTGTTCCTAATACAAAATATATTGCAGACATTATCGCCGGAAGACCTGTGTTTGCAAGCCCTTCCAAAACAGGAGGGCATAGAATACGATATGGTCGCTCAAGAAATACAGGATTAGCCGCGGGAGGACTTCATCCCGCTACAATGGTGCTATTGGACAAGTTTATTGCAATCGGTACCCAATTGCGAACCGAAAGACCGGGAAAAAGTACCAGTATTTGTCCAGTTAGCTCAATAGAACCACCTATTGTAAAGCTTAACAATGGGGATGTCATACGGATAAGCAGTTCGCGAAAGGCAGAGAAATTATTCCCTAAAATCAAAAAAATTCTATATCTCGGAGATATTTTATTTGGATTTGGAGAATTTGCAGAAAACAATCATAAATTAATTCCTTCCGGTTATGTAGAAGAATGGTGGGCTTTAGAATTACAATCTAAATTACAAGACAGAGAAAAGATTCCTAAAGAATTGAAACGGTTTATTGATAATCCCTTTAAAGAGATTCCCACAGCGATGGAAGCAATAAAAATCTCACAAGAATATGATGTTCCATTACATCCCTTTTATACCGATTATTGGGGGAATATCTCCCTCGAGGAGGTTATAACACTTAGAAGAGCCTTTTTAGGAGGTTATAACAATTCAGAAGAGAGCATCGTGTTGAAGAATGATGTGAAAGTAAAAAAAATACTGGAAAAAGCTTTTGTTATCCATAAAATAAAAGAGGGTCATATTTTATTTAGTAAAGCGATGAATCATATTTACTATCACATATTCAATTTAAAAAACACAAAAGATCTCTCATTCAATGCACAAGAAAGCGTATTTTCCTTTTTCAAACGCCTTAGCAGCATAAAAGTAAAAAATAAAGCACCTTATTTCATGGGCTCACGGATGGGACGCCCCGAAAAATCTCAAAGAAAAAGCATGAAAGGCGTCCATACCCTCTTTCCCTTAAGCAAAAAAGTAGGAAACACTCGGCTCGTTGAGGATGCAATGAAATTAGGTAAGATTAAGATTGAAATCTGTAGAAGGAGCTGTCCTTCATGTCATCTTACCACAATATTTAATAAATGTCCTAAATGCGGAGCCCATACAGATATCGTAAAAATTTGCAAGCGATGCAACAAATTATATCATCCCAAAAATGAACGATGTACCCAATGTCAGGAGCGATTAGAATACTCTGATGAAGCATTATTTAATATCAAAAAATATGTAGAAAAAATCCTACAAACGTTAAAGCTACCGCTTCCTAAAAAGATGAAAGGGATTTTTGGACTCACCAATAAATTTAGCGTGGCAGAACCGTTTGAGAAAGGAATTTTGAGAGCAAAAAACGATGTACTAGTGTATAAAACTGCCGAAATAAGATATGACGCAACGGATATACCTCTAACCCATTTTACACCCAAGGAACTGGGAATCACCATTGAGGCTTTACACGATCTAGGATATTATCACGATAAGGATGGCACGCCTGTAACGTCCACCACTCAGATCATTGAGTTGAAAGTACAAGACGTTGTGTTATCGGAAGATTGCGCAGACTATCTCGTAAAAGTAGCAAATTTTATTGATGATGAACTGGAACTGCTCTATTCATTAGAACGTTTTTATGAGGTGAAAACAAAGAAGGATCTTATAGGGCATTTAATTGTAGGATTAGCACCCCATACAAGTGCGGGCATTATCGGTCGTATCATCGGATTTTCTCCCGCTCGCTCTATCTATGCCCATCCTTTTTGGCACGCAGCAAAAAGAAGAAATGCAGATGGTGACGAAGATGGCATCATGCTCTTGTTAGATCCGCTTCTAAATTTTTCACGCCATTATCTCCCCGATAAGATAGGTGGGAGAATGGATGCCACCTTAGTGATCAGTACCTTACTAGATCCCAATGAAATTGATGCGGAAGCGCACAATATAGACACGCTTTTTACCTATCCCTTAGAATTTTATAAGGCTACCGAGCGCTATGCGTCTCCGGGAGAGATTGAAAGTATTATGCATTTGGTGGGCACGAAGCTGGGTACTCCGGAGCAGTATGAGAATATTGGGTATAATATTCCCACGGAGGATATTAATGCCGGTCCTAAGATGACCGCATACAAAACTCATGAGTCGATGGACGATAAAATTGAGGCGCAATTATATTTAGCAAAAATTATCAAAGCTGTTGATGAGAAGGTCGTTGCACAGAAAATAATTTCCACCCATTTTAATCCCGATATTTTAGGTAATTTACGCAAGTTTTGCCAGCAAGAGTTTCGATGCGTGAAATGCAATACTAAATTCAGGCGTCCTCCTATTTCGAATGGCGGTGATTGTCCTAAATGCGGCGGAAATATCATCCTCACAGTTAACCGCGGAGGTATTGAGAAATACATCCCCAAAGCAATAAAATTAACCAAGGATTTTAAACTCGATAAATATCTCTCTCAAAGAATGGAATTAATTGAAGAATATGTAGCAAGTTTGACGAATAACCCCCGAATTAAGCAGCAAAAGTTATCTGATTTCTTTTAAGTGGGAAATACATAATTATATTGAGAAAATAAGTGCAGGGGGAGGGATTTGAACCCTCGAACTCCTATGAGACTAGAGCCTCGGTCTAGCGCCGTTAACCAGGCTTGGCGACCCCTGCTAGGTATTTATAAAGTGAGGACTCTAATAGACTATGTTCACTACTACCTTATAATATAGCTAAATTATAAAATCTAAGCTTTTTTTCTTTTTTTCCTCTATATTATCATGAAATAACGGTGTTTTAAGGAATATATAATAAAATCAAACTGAAAGGGATTTTTAGGGATTTGCGTAAGTTTATTATTTCATATTTTTATTTTCTAGGAAAAATATTAATTATATATTAAGAATATTTTGCATATTAATAAATTAAGAATATTTTTTATAAAGAGGAAGAAGTGGAATTAAATGACAGTCGATAGGGAAAAATTAAGCGCGCTGCTCAAATGGTATCGCCAAGCAGTGGGAGATGATTTAATAGCAGCAATTATCGTCGATAGAGAGGGGCTAATAATGGATGCTGTTTCAAGTTCCGAAGAAAAATCGGTAGAAGAAGAATTAGTAGGGGGGATAAGCACCTTAGTGGAGCCTGTATTGGAGCGGATCACAAAAGAATTTAGCTCGGGATCTTTTGGCACGGGAACATTTGATACAGATGAATATCGTTTAATCTTTTGCGAAGCGGGAGATTTAGCGGTGTTTGTTACGGTATTAGATGGTCTTGCTATGGTCGACCCGGTCTTACCTACGGCATATTTAGCAGCAGAAAAGATTTCTCGCGTTTTTGATGGAAGATCGGTGAGCCCTGTGATTCCAAAAATCATGACTGATAAAGAAGGGGGTAAGATTGAACGGGAATTAAACAAACTGAAAAAGATCAAAAGCAAAGGGGATGAATATGCTTTCAAATTGATCCTTGCAGGTGATGGTGCAGTCGGAAAGACGAGCATGGTTCATAGATTTGTAGAAGGTAAATTTGAATCCAATTATAAGGCAACCATCGGAGTTTCGATCATGAAAAAAGAATGCGAATTTCCGGGATTAGATACCAGCGTCAGATTTGTACTCTGGGATCTCGCAGGACAGACTCAATTTCGCAGAGTAAGGAAAACCTATTTAAAAAATGCGGAAGCGGGTATCGTCGTATATGATGTGACACGTAAAGCAACTTTTGAAAATATCAAGGATTGGTATGAAGATATTAAAAGTTCAGCACCGGCAATCTCACTCATACTGGTGGGAAATAAAAACGATTTAGTCGACCAAAAAGAAGTGAGCCATGAGGAAGGGCAACAATTAGCCGACAGCTTGGGAGTTTCCTATATAGAAACCTCGGCAAAAACGGGTGAAAATATTGAGGATGCGTTTAGGATGTTAGCATTAGAGCAGATAAAAAAGTATTTTAGTGCGGAAAAGGTGTAAGTAGAGCCCCTGGGGGGATTTTCAGAGTGTCTCGAAAGGAATACCGCTCTTTTGAACCCCCGACCTACTGAGTTCGCTTTATAACGTAGCTCTTTATACAATTACGAATCAGTTGCTCCACCGCTAAGCTACAGAGGCATATCTACTCAAGAGCATATAATCATAAAAATTTTAGCTTTATGTTATTTAGAAAAGATTAATACAAAATTTTAACTTTATGATCTTAGTTTTTTTTATGAAATTTAATAATTCAAAAGCGGTAAAACATTTAGGAGAATCTACCATTATACATCTCATTGAGGAAATGGTCTTAGAGAAGACGAATAAACCGTTGTTACACGATGATGCCTTTTTTTTAGAGATATCTCCTTCTATAGCGCCAACTTCACAATTAGAACTTGTCCTCTCCTTGAATACCGATATGTTAGTTGCAACTACTGATGTACCCACCCAAATGAGCTACCCACAAATAGGGTTTAAATCGGTGTTAATGAATATAAGCGATCTTATCGTAAAAGGAGTAAAGCCAAAAGCAGTAATTATATCACTCGGTTTACCGGCAGATTTAATGAGTGATGATCTTACTGCTTTAGTAGAAGGTATTATAGACTGCTGTGTAAAGTATGATGTGGATTATATTGGAGGTGATGTCAATGAAACAAAAGAGTTGGTAATTAATCCTACCGTTCTTGGATGGCAAGAACAAAACAAGATCCTCTATCGAAAAGGAATGAATAAAGGAGATATTTTAGCTACCAACGGAAAATTTGGGCTTACCGGCGTGGGATTTGATATTCTTCTAAATAAAGGGAGCTACGAGCAATTGTTAGGACCGTTTAATAAATCGATCCAGAGTGTATTAAATCCACGGGTGGGGTTGGAAGCACTGGTACTTTCCTCGAAACATTTAGCAACTGCCACTATTGATTCTTCGGATGGATTGTCCAAATCATTACGAGAATTAATGATATCAAATCCGGGGTTAGGTTTTGAAATCAATTTTGATCACAATTTATACGAAGAGGAGACTAAAGCATATTCTTCGGACGTAGATGTAGCATTAGAGGATTTAGTATTTAGCGGAGGAGAGGAATTTATTCATCTATTTACTATTAGACCTGAAGATTTTGAAGAAGCAAAAAAGACAGTTCAAATTAGCGGAGGAGTTCTCTATAAGATAGGGAAGGTGATAGATGATCCCGAAATTTATATCCTCTCCGATACAAAAAAGTATCCTTTGAGCGCAAATGGTTATGAACATTTTACCCCGAAATAGAAATAACTCAAAAATGAAAAAATTTGCGGGTAAATTTGAAAAGAAATTGTGAACAAGTTGCAACGAAGAACTTACAAAGGTTCACCGATATAGAGATTACTTGTTTATCTCATCTTACATTTTTTTTATTTTTAATGATTCAGTTTGATTTTATGGTTTGTTAATTTTCGAGAACATATTGCATCCATATGTTTCTTTTAGGCAAGGAATAATGATCATCTTCATAGAATTGTTAGGAAGAGTTCTAGTTAAAAGCCCACAACTATAGTAGTGGGTAACTGACCTCAAAAGGTTATAGTAATAAAATTATTATTTAATAATTCATTTCATTTTAATAACTTTAATATATAAATTATTGGTAAATGCTTCGCTCTATGTTATGATATCTTTTATTGAGCCAGTATTTTTTTCTCTTTTGGGCTATTAGCGCAGGCAGGTAGCGCAGCAGGCTCTTAACCTGAAGGTCGTGGGTTCAATATATCTATTCACATCGAATAGAACTGGAACTCCCACATAGCCCGCTTATATCTTTGTCAAAATAGTCCCACCTTATTTCTATAGGTTTTTATTTTATGAAGGAGATGAAGAGATATTTTAAAGGTTAAAACCGTTAAGATAAAGTACATTAATGATTTTATATTACTGAGGTTTCAAATTTATATTATAACTAAAAATAGAGATATAATTTAGAGAGATGGTCCATTCAGAATTGTCGCTCCCTTCAGATGAACCAGAACAACTTCTTATCAAATCCGATGCAGAAACGGACCCCGCGTATGGTAAAAAGCCAACGGAACGAAATGTTGAAGAATTATTGAAATCTGGGGTAATTAACTTGGATAAGGTGGCCGGTCCTACTTCACATGAGGTGGTGTCTTGGGTAAGGAAAATTCTCTGCATAAAAAATTGTGGTCATGGAGGCACCTTAGATCCCGGAGTGACTGGTGTGTTACCGGTAGCGCTTGGAAGAGCGACGAGAGTTTTGTCGGCATTGCTTAATGCAGGAAAGGAATATGTATGCGTAATGTATCTTCATAAAGAAGAGCCCCAAGCAAGAATTGAAAAAATATTAAAGGTCTTTACCGGGCAAATTTATCAAAGACCTCCCATGAAATCTTCGGTAAAAAGAAGGGTTCGTGTCCGGGAGATATATTACATTCACCTTTTAGAGGTCAAGGATCGCTATGTATTATTTAGAGTTGGATGTGAGGCGGGAACCTATATACGTAAATTATGTTTTGACATTGGAGAGGCACTCACCTCGGGAGCCCATATGTTGGAGTTGCGGCGGACAAGAGTGGGAAATTTTAAAGAAGATAACAGCTTGGTTACTCTTCAAAATATTAAGGATGCCTTTACTCTGTATCAACAAGAAAATGAGGATGTATATCTGAAGCATATAATATCTCCCATGGAACAAATGGTTTCTCATATGCCAAAGATTTATGTTCGAGATACTGCTGTAGATGCAATCTGCCATGGAGCAGATCTCGCTTCTGCAGGAATCTGTAATTTAGATGCTAGAATTAAAGTTGACGATCGCGTGGCTCTCATGTCCCTCAAAGGAGAATTAATTGGATTTGGAATTGCAAAAAGAGATGCAATGAGCATTTATAAGGCGAAAACCGGGATCATGGTTGCTTCTGATAAAGTTTTTATGAAGAGGGAAACATATCCGCGCTGGGATAATAAATCCGCAATTACTACATAAAATAATTATGCCATCCAAAAAAGATCACTATTCTTCGCGATTTCCCGATGCACAATTAAAAGTGTTTACAATTTCAGAAAGTCTGCGTCGCCATCTCTATATTTTTAAAACGACCACAGGAGTATTTTCTTACAAAAAGCTTGATTTAGGCACTAAAATTTTAATTACACATATGGACATCCCTCAAGGCTCTTGTTCATTATTGGACTTGGGATGTGGGTATGGACCTATTGGTATAGTATTAGCATACGAATCTCCTCAGAGTAATATTTATTTTATCGATAGAAATAGAAGAGCAATATGGTGTGTGAGAGAAAATATTAAATTAAACTTACCGCATTCTCAAGATAGATTATTCGTATACGCCGGCGACTATTTTCACCCCTTAAAAAATAAATCTGTAAAATTCGATAGTATTTATTTGAATCCAGCCGTCAGACAAGGAAGACAAGAATTTTTAGACCTTTTCAAAGAGCTCCCAGAGTATTTAAAATCAAATGGTTTCTTCGAATTTGTGCTTAGGAGAAAAATGGGGGCTGAATATGTGTTTAATTACCTACAGCAAAAGTATCCTTCCAATCACATCCATATCAAATGTAAACGAAGTGGATATTGGGTATTCAGATATTCGCTATCTGATGAAGGTTAATATTCAATTATTTACAATAATTTATAAGTCCAAATATTATCTATAAGAATAAGATTTTTTACATACTACGCATTTTGGTAAAATAATAATTAATTGAGGAATAAGATTGTGCCCAAAAAAGCGAAGTTAGATGTTCTAAGACACATATTAGTGCCAAAACATATTCTCCTAACGAAATCTGAAACCGAGGAGCTATTAAACAAGTACAAGATCCGATTTACTGACTTGCCAGAGATGTTTGAAAAAGATCCCGTGGCCTTAGCGATTGGTGCCAAAGAAGGAGATGTTGTGAAAATCATCAGGAATTCGGAGACTACTGTACGAGAAGTAGAATATTATCGCTATGTAAAACGAGAGAAAAAGTAGTATTTCCTTAAAAAAGACCTATTTTCACCATTCATAGAATAACCTAATGAAATCATTTTCCTTTATTTCCATTGTCCTTGTCTTTCAAATCATTTGTATTTTGTAGATTTTTAGATTTTGATAATAATGTAGCTTTTATGGTTTGAGATCATTATCTGGTTTGATAATGATAAAATTTTTTTGGAATTGTATTTTATTCCTCCTATAACTGATATTTCTTTAAAAAAAAAATGGCAAATAATAAATTAACGGCTGACGATAATTGGACCGTTCTTAGAGCGTTATTTAATGAGAAAGGGCTTGTACGGCAGCATCTTGATTCTTATAATGATTTTATCGAGCGAGAGATGCAAAGCATCGTTGACGAAAGCAGCGAAGTCATTCCGGATATCCCTGGGTTTAAGATCCGCTTTGGAAAGATAAAAGTGGGGCGCCCCAAGGTTCGTGAGGCAGATGGCGCAACGATGGAGATATCTCCTATTGAAGCACGGATTAGGGAATTAAGCTATGCAGCGGATATTAAATTGGAGATGACACCCATTACCATCGATGAGCGAACCCAACGAGAAGAGCCAAAAGAAACCTTAGATATTTATATTGGAAAGATTCCCATTATGCTAAAATCATGCAGGTGTCCTTTAGAATCACTTTCCGAGCATGAATTAATCAATCGCGGCGAAGATCCATTGGATCCCGGTGGTTATTTTATCATCAATGGTACAGAGAGAGTTTTAGTGACTCAAGAGGATTTAGCCCCAAACAGGATTCTTGCGGAAGAAGCGAGCCGCAGCTCGAGTGCGACCCATCAAGCAAAAGTGTTTTCCACGAGAAGCGGATTTAGAGCCCCGGTGAGTATTGAAAGAAAAAAGGATGGCAATTTACGGGTATCTTTTCCTTCAGTTCCTGGAAAAATTCCGCTTGCAATACTCATGCGAGCCTTAGGTTTAGAATCGGATAGGGAAATATTCGAAGCAATAACGGACGATGAAGATATTCAAAAAGAATTAATTCCTGTAATTGATGTCGCTTCAGAGATTAAGGTGCTAAAAGACCCCGAAAAATCAAAACAAAATGCTTTAGATTATATCGGCAAACGTGTTGCTATCGGTCAGACAAAGGATTACCGTATAAGAAGAGCTCTCCAAGTGCTTGATAGATATCTTTTGCCTCATATCGGCAACGATGAGGAGGATAGAGTCAAAAAAGCTTATTATTTGGGACAAATGGCTCAAAAAGTTATGGAGCTTGCTTTAGAGATGCGAGAACCAGATGATAAAGACCATTATGCAAATAAACGATTGAAACTTGCAGGAGATCTTTTCACCTCGCTATTTCGCGTTGCTTTTCTCAATCTTGTAAAAGATATAAAATACCAGCTGGAACGAACAGCAGTGCGGGGAAGAGCCCCCAATATAAAGACCGCAGTAAGAGCAGATGTAATTACGGAGAGAATCCGCCATGCTTTAGCTACGGGTAATTGGGTGGGAGGAAAGGCAGGAGTAAGCCAACTTTTAAATAGAACAAATCTCGTCGGAACGTTAAGCCATTTACGACGGGTAGTATCACCACTGAGCAGGAGTCAACCTCATTTTGAAGCCAGAGATCTTCATCCCACGCAATGGGGAAAAATATGCCCCGCGGAGACCCCCGAAGGCCCAAATTGTGGCTTGGTGAAAAATTTGGGATTGGCATCCATAATCTCGGTGGGTACAGATGAAAAAATCATTGAAAACATTCTCATCGACTTGGGAGTCATTCCAATTAATGAAGTGGGAAGCATTGAAGGGGATAAGGTCAAGGTATTTTTAAATGGAAAACTGGTAGGTATTCATCAAAATTATAATCTATTTATTCGAGAGCTCAGAGAAAAGCGTCGTAGACGGGAAGTTGGCCAGCATGTAAATATTGGATATTATTCAGATTCGAAAGAAATTCAAATTAATTGTGATGCTGGAAGAGCAACAAGACCGTTGTATGTAGTAAAAAATAAAGCGCCCTTAGTTACTCAAGAAGATATTGACAAATTAATGGAAGGAAAATATCACTGGTCAGATCTCATTGATAAAGGGGTAATTGAGTATTTAGATGCGGAAGAAGAAGAAAATGCCTTTATTGCAATGTTTGAAGAAGATATTACCGCAGAACATACCCATTTAGAGATCTCTCCCGCAGCCATCTTGGGCATTTGTGCCTCAATCATTCCCTTTCCGGAACATAATCAATCTCCGAGAAATACTTACGAGGCGGGAATGGTAAAGCAAGCATTGGGATTATTTGCATCAAATATGCACTTGCGGTTAGACACCAGAGGACACACTCTTCATTATCCACAAAAGCCCTTGGTAATTACCAGTCCAATGGATATCATCGGATTTAATCAGAGACCTGCCGGTCAGAATTTTATCGTGGCAATGATGAGCTTCGAGGGATTCAATATTGAAGATGCCATCATTATTAATAAAGCTTCCATTGAAAGAGGATTGGCGCGAAGCCATTTCTTTAGAACATATGATGCCGAAGAACGAAAATATCCGGGTGGTGAAGTCGATAAATTCGAAATCCCTGAACGTGGCGTGCGTGGATTTAAGTCCGCCGAATCATATCGATTATTATCTGAAACGGACGGAATAATCGAACCAGAGACGCCCGTGAACGGCGGAGATGTGCTTATAGGGCGAACCTCCCCACCGCGATTTATCAAATCATATGAAGAATTTGAGCTCATGCAGCCTAATAGGCGAGAAACATCCAAAAATATGCGTCATAACGAAAAAGGGATCGTGGACACTGTAATTATATCTGAGACAGTTGATGGAAATAAATTGGTTAAAATTAAGGTACGAGATTTACGGATACCTGAATTAGGAGACAAATTCTCTTCCCGACATGGGCAAAAAGGTGTTCTAGGCTTGGTAGTTCAAGAAAGCGACATGCCTTTTACGGCGTCTGGTGTTATTCCCGATATTATTGTGAATCCCCATGCAATGCCGTCCAGAATGACTTTGGGACAATTGTTTGAAGGCATTAGCGGGAAGATTGCTTGCAATAAAGGAAAATTAGGAGATGCCACCGCATTCGAATGGAAAGACATTACCAAATTACAAGAGAAATTAGTAGAAGCAGGATTTGAGTTCAATGGACGAGAAATTATGTATAACGGCATTACTGGTGAGAAGTATGAGGCGGGAATATATTGTGCGCCTATTTATTATCAAAAATTATACCACCTTGTTGCCGACAAACTTCACGCAAGAGCGCGGGGTCCCGTACAGATCCTTACAAGACAGCCCACTGAAGGGAGAGCCCGTGAAGGAGGGTTGCGATTTGGGGAAATGGAGCGCGATTGTTTAGTGGGACATGGTTCTGCTTTGCTTCTTAAAGAGCGCCTATTAGATGAATCCGATAAAACCACTATTTTAGTCTGTGAAAAATGCGGGCTTTTGGCTGTATATGATCGAAACCGAGATAAACGATATTGCCCGGTATGCGGAGAAAAAACAACAATAAGTAAAGTTGTATGCTCTTACGCCTTTAAGTTATTGCTCCAAGAGATGATGTCGTTAGGACTCGCACCCAGATTAAAATTAAAGGAGAAAATCTAATTTTTCTTTCTCTTCACCATAGGATCGGCACGGAAGCCCCGTCCTTTAGGGCGGGGAGGAAGTGCCGTTAGATAGTATTAGGTGACAAG
>SHMU01000034.1 GCA_008080765.1 Promethearchaeota archaeon
ATATCAGAGATCGGGCAGTTGTCCCTCGGTATATCCGAAGGACACGGGCTATGTGTCAATTAGCCCCTTAGATGTGGACGATGATGAACCAGAAGCTTTTAGGAGAATTGATGGGGATTTGAGCCACAAGCCCCGCCTTTCAAGGCGGGGTAATTGACCAACTATTCAGCTTTAAGTTTAGAAAAAAATTATTGGATTACATTAAATTTTTAGATTGTAAGATTTCCTTTGCAATAACTTCAAAGGATTTATCTACATTTATGCCTGTTTTCGCTGAGGTCTTAAGATAATGGTTTATGCTGTACTTATCCATCACCTTGCGCATAAATTCCTCGTCAACAATGATTAGATCTTTCAAATCAGACTTGCTCCCGAGAAGGATCACAGGCAAATCATGCTTTTCCAGACGAACTATATTCATCCATTTATCTACGACCTCCATACTTGGCACACGGGTGAGGTCAATTAAGATAAGGGCGCCGCTTGCTCCTTCTACGTACGTTTCGTGAAGCTTCTCGAATTGTTTCTGTCCTCCAAAATCCCAGAGTTGCAAGCTGCAATTAAGATTCTCATTAATCTCCAGATTCTTAAGGAAGAAATCTACTCCTATAGTCATGATAGTGCTCTCATCAAACTTATCCTTAATGTAGCGTCTCAAAAGAGAGGTTTTTCCCGCTCCTGGTGGTCCTGCAACCAATACTTTAAAGAAATATTTTTTCTTTCCCACGATATTCACTTAAGAGGTGATAGTATAAATATGTTGGCGATTAAATATAATAAGGTAAATAATAAGATATTTATATAAATATCTTATATAAAAATTGTTATTCATCTATTGAAACATCTGTTATTTAAATTTAGATGAATGGAAAAAGAAATTTTGGAAATTTCTCAAAACACTTCATTTTGTTTTAGAGGTGCTATAGATATTTCACGAATTTCATTTGAGAATGGGCTAAGGGATGATTTATATTCCTTAATAATAGATGAGTATATTGGTCTTTTGTTTAATCAATTTATTATTTCAATTGTTCATTTAAGTGATATAAAAACTTATAAACTACGAAGATGCAGAGATTTTTGGTAAAAATATGAAGAAGAGAGCTTTTTATTGAATAGATTCCACTTAAAAGTGTGTTAGTGAGAAAGATGTTTAGTTTATTAGAACAAATTTTAAATACACACTTTTCTTACTTACATTTATTCCAATTTTATGAACGTAGTTTTGAATTTAGCAATTAATCGGTTAAAAGTGGCTTTAAAATAATTACGTAATATATACTGTAATGGTGTTTTTCCTTGAAACAAAAAAGCATATGGTCAATGGGATCGAATTTAAGCAAAGAAAGAGCGGAGGAAATGATAAAGACATTTGAAAAGCGATCAAAGTATCCCGATCAGATTAATATAAACCAAATTTTTGTAGATTTTCTTAATCCACAAATAGGAGAATATCTTTTAGACGTGGGAAGTGGTAGTGGCGTAGTGTCACGATTAGTTTCATCAAAATTAATTCCTGAAGGAAAATTACTTGGAATAGAAATTTCGGAAGAGATTATCAATTGTGCATATAAATTATTACCCGAGGGAGAGATAAAAAAAATTATAACATATGATGTTGCTAATGCTGAAGACCTCCCTTATACTAATGGGCAATTTGATGGCGCTTTTGCTACTAGATTATTACTGCATGTTTCAAATCCTCAAAAAGTAATTTCAGAATTAAAACGAGTTGTCAGATCTGGAGGAAGGGTTGCATTAATGGATTGGGATTTTGGAACATTAGCTATTGACCATTCAAATCGAGAGATTACGAGAAACATATTAAACTGGAGAACTGATCATAAAGATGGAAATAATTGGAGTGGCAGAGAACTTTTTCGTAGAATGAAA
The DNA here is from genome assembly GCA_008080765.1 of Promethearchaeota archaeon. Taxonomy (GTDB): domain Archaea; phylum Asgardarchaeota; class Lokiarchaeia; order Sigyniarchaeales; family SOKP01; genus TEKIR-8. The sequence goes on from SHMU01000034.1 coordinate 1,894, forward strand.
ATTGAAGGTTTTAAGAATATTACTATCAAACCAGAAGTTTCAATAGCAACAGACGAAAATAATTCTCTGACTCATTCGATTTTTCATGCTGCATCAGGAGCTTGCAAAAGTAAGATAATTTCTTCTGAAGAATATGAAGTATGGATGGATGAAATTAACGCTCGGTTAAAATTAGGATATTTTTTTGCAAGTATTACCTATTTTCTTATAAAAGGTATTTGTTGAGAGTTAAATGGGAGGAAATTAGATTTGAAACTAATAAAAAGAGAAAACTGCTATACATGAAATATTCTTTAGGTATTGGATTAACAAATAATTGTAATTTATTATGTCCTCATTGTTATAGAAATAAGGATAAAATTTCAAATGTTTCATTGAAGGATATCAAGACTTTGTTTAGATATTTTCCAATAAACTCCGTAGGAATGGGGACCGGCGAAAATATATTAAATCCGGAATTTGATGAGATATTAGAGTATTTATCAAAACAAGATATAAAGCTCAGCATTGCCTCTAATGGGCTTACTTTAACCTCGCTCTGTGAGGAAAAATTGGCGTTTTTTAATGATGTAGAAGTGTCAGTTGACTTTCCAACTGAAAGAGGACAAGATTCATTTCGTGGGAGTGGAAATTGGAGTTTAATTCATCAAGCAATTGAACGATGTAAAGATTTAGGGATTAATATGAGCTTATTAGCAACGATGATGTCAATAAATTATCAATATATGAAAGATCTTGTGTCTCTTGCAAGAAGCTTTGATCTAAATTTACGTGTTGCTGTCTATCAAGCGGTATTTTCGGATTCATATAGATTATCTTATGATCAATTCTGGCAAGGATTTAAAGATTTATTATCAACGGGGGAATTAATATCGTGCTCGGAACCAGTAGTGAGAGCTGCCTTGGGGTTAAATCCCGTATATTCACCTTGCGGACATAAAAGCATTCGTATAAATCCATTAGGGCAGATATCCCCATGTGTATATTATAACGGGACACATACTACACATTCTCTTCATACTATTAATGATTTATCAGATCTAGGTGAAGACATACTCAATACTTATTATTTTATGCTCAGTAGAGAAATTCCCTCCGAAGCGAAAGATTGTCCTTGTCAGGGCGGATGCTTTAGTAGAAGAGCATTAGATGGAAATTTAAATGCCCATGATTTCTATTGTCCCTGGGCTCGTGGAGAAGAAATGAAATTAGAATATCATCAAGCCGTAGAAACAGATTTAGTGAGATCTGAGAATAACTGTAATATTATAGTAAAATAATCATAAAATAATCATAAAATAATCTTGAAATAATCTCAGTATAAACGGAAAATAGTTGGAAAATAGTTGGAAAATAATTTGAAAAGAATTGAAAAATGGATAATATAAAAAAGAGATGAGTGATCCAGCGATAATTATTCTTATAAGAAATCCGATTCTAGGAAAAGTAAAAACAAGACTAGCAGTAGATATTGGTGCTGAGAAAACACTTAAGATTTATGAATTGTTATTAAACCACACTAAATACGTGGTTTCAGAAGTTATATGTACTCGTTTATTATTTTATTCTGATTTTATTGATGATGAGGATAATTGGAACGAAATTTTATTTCAAAAATATTTGCAAAAAGGGGGAGATCTTGGAATGCGTATGTATAATGCCTTCAAAATAGCATTAAGGGATCATGAGCGTGCTTTAATAATTGGGAGCGACTGTTATGAATTAACTTCAAAGATACTTGACGATGCCATAGAGAATCTTAAGAATTATGATGTTGTAATAGGTCCCGCTGCGGATGGAGGGTATTATCTTTTGGGATTGAAAAAGCTTTATCCACAGTTGTTTAAAAACAAGACTTGGAGTACATCCACCGTTTTTAATGATACAATGAAGGATATCAATGATTTGAAATTATGTGTATATGCCCTTCCAATCCTTTCAGATATTGATAATATTTATGATCTAAAACGCTCTAAATTGAATTTAAAGTTTATGCAAAATATTAATATTAATAAGTAACTTTAACTCATTCAAATTAGGAGCGTGGAATAATTTCTTTATGATTTTGAGAACCAGTAACGAAATATTGAATAAATTATAAGGAACAAGATTTTATAACTCAAATGGTTAATTTAATTTTAATTTACATAAACAAAAATAGTATGAGGTGTATGTATGGCATCTAATGATCAAAAAGCACAAAAAAAAGATGAGGGGTCAAAATCTGAAGAAAAGAAAAAAGAAGAGAAAGAAAAGGAATTAGAATCAAACAAATTGATAGGACCGGGGTTAGGTCTTATTATTTTGGGGGTTGTCTATTTTGTGTGGTATATTATGCCATTTTCGTTTGAATATCTTAATGAAAAACCGTTGGCAATACATAATTGGGGGTATAGTATGATTTTCCTTACTGCTGGTCTGGGGTGGTACCAAAAAAGTATTGTCGCACGAGTGATAGTCTTTTTCCAGACGTCTCTTCTTCCATTTCTAGCATCAGGATCATTTAACCCTCTTGTTATTGTAATATTAACCTTCATAATACTTGGACTATTTCTAATAATTGTATTAATAGAACGGAAGAGAGGGGACCCTTTTTTCAAAGAGCGATTGAAGGTAAGAACGTGGAATTTCTTAAACATGCATTTGCTCATAGTCTCTTGGATTTTAATTATGCATATTGGATTTGTATTTTTAGTACAACGAGCTCCTCAAGAGATTGATCTCCTATGGATTGGTCCCAATGCGGGATGGTTGCAATATTACACCGCGGAAATCCATGAAATTTCCACATGGACATTTGATATTGCTATTATACTATGGGGAATTACGGTGCTTTATGAGCAATTTACATTGGGATATAATTTTAAAAATAATCCTTGGCCAAGATGGAGCTTCTATATGATATTTATTGCTATTGGTGTGGGGTTACTTGGATTACTAATCCAGCAATTAACTTACGGATTTGAAATTGAAAATATTTTAGATTTAATTGATCTCAATGATGCGTTGATTTTTAAATTCAAGAAAATTGCTGGATTTTGAATGTTTTTTGATTAAGAGAGATAATATCGCAAATAATTGAAAAAAGTTAAGAGCATATGTTACAAGAAGAAGATTTCTCCCATAAAACTCGAATTAATTACTCTGAAAAGAAAGAGTTTCATAATATATTATTTAGTGCGATTATAATCACATTAAATGAAAAAAATAATATATTAAAAACGATTCAATCAATCAGAGAGGCAGCAATCATTGGAAGATTTAAAATTCCTGTTGAAATCATAATTAGTGATGGAGGATCTACTGATGGAACCTTAGAACTTATAAAAGGTAAGGTGGATCAAGTAGTTATCTCTCAAGCGAATAGATCAAATCAATTAAATGTTGGAGGTAATAAGGCAAATGGTGATTTTTTGTTATTTCTTCATGCCGATACTTTACTTCCTAAAGGGGCTCTCGTACGAATTTATATGAAATTAAGGCATAAAGGGGATGTTATAGGAGGGGCATTCAAAAAAAAATGGAAATGGAACAAAAATATCAAAATTTCAAAATTTCTAAAATCATTACATTTTTTTTGGGAAGGTTTTGGAAACTGGTTAACCCAATTACTCCACATTTTTCCAGGAGATAATGCAATATTCGTTAGAAGAGACATTTTTCATGAATTAGGGGGATTTCAACATATATGGTTATGTGAAGATCTGGATTTTAGTAGGCGGATGAAGAACTTAGGAAAAAAACGAAGAGTTCTTTATATCCGAGATCCCGTGCACACTTCCACAAGAAGATTTGAAACATATGGATATTTACGAGTTCTTTATTTGTGGTTTGCCATCTATTTTTTCTGGAGAGTGGGAATGGATCCCGAACGTATTAGAATAAAATATCAAAACTATGCTGTTTCTCATGAAGAAAAGCAACGAGCATTTCTTAAATGGTAATCGCAATTAATATTAATATTAGAATTAATATTAACATTGCGAAAAGAGTTGAGTCAAATTTTATTTAGCAAAATCAAGTTGGAGAACAACTAAATATTGATATTGGTTTTTGTTAGCGTTTTCTGTAATTTTATTGTTCTCTAAATTTAAATTTTTTTATTAATTTCACAACTTAAATAAAATTATAATAGAGAAGAGAAATATTTAGGCAAATGACTGAATGTAATCAAGAAGAATTAAAAAAGAATTGCACATGTACATATAAGTGTTCTCGCCGGGGAAAATGTTGTGAATGCGTGAATTATCATCTCTCAATGAACCAATTGCCAGGATGTGTATTCGCAAAAATCTCAAAAGAAGCGGAAAAAACCTATAATAGGGATTTTGAATATTTCGCGAAGCTTGTTCTAAAAAAATGAGTTCTTAAAATGTTTTTTTTCACGATCTTCTATTTACTCCTTATCTTTTTATCTAAGAATAATATAAAAGTAAAGAGTGTCTTCATCCCTAGATATCTGTAAAAATCATTTTTTAAGGGATGTTTTTGGGGGCAAGATTGAGGATTGTCTTGTAACCTTTTTTTGAAGCTTCTCAAAGGTATATAAAGATGAAGAGAAGGTAGTTGCATTATATTTTTGTACTAGATCAATTAATTCTTCATCTGCTACTCTCACATACACTTTAATATGAGGATAGAGAAGAAAGAATTTTGATGCAAGGTAAATAGCCTCATCAAATTCACTTTCTCTCACCCAACAGATGAATACTTGCGTTACCTCATCTAGATTCATCTTTTCTTGAAAATCACTTATATAACATGCGAATTTGTGAACCATATGAAGCTTTTTATTTACCATAAACTCTATACCATAATTTTCATCGTCAAACAAATAAACTTCTCTTCCTTTTTGTGTGGAAATGTCGTAGGCAATGCGATGAGCAAGATGATCTCGTCCAATAACAATTGCTTTTCCTGATTCGGATTCAATAATCTCATCAAGCTTTTCAATGGCAATTTGCGACATTGAGAAGGCATACGCACTTAAAGGGGGTTGTCTTAAATATTCTTGAACATGTTCTTCAAAGGCTCTTACATATATGGGACAAAAGGGATTCAGCTTTCGGATTTTTTCTGTGCAAAGTATTGCTGTTCTCACATCATCAGCACAAATAAAAACTTCTTTTGCTTTTTTTAGATTCCCAAATATTAGATTAGATTCTTGAGTAGGATCTCCAACTACTACCGCCTCACCGCTACTGATGAGATCTTCCACGGATTCTTGATTATCTTCTAAAATTGCGAATTGATTATGATTTTCAATACATGCATTAATTATTCTTAAAGCCAGATGGGTATATCCAATAATTACTGTGTGATTTTTTCTGTGTTTCGCTAAAATTCTACTCGTAACAATGGGATTGTATTTCTCCAATAATTCTCCAATAATAAAACCAAAAATAACAACTTCAATCAATATTGGGAATACCAAGCTATAAAAGTTATTAAAATCTCCCCCGGTTGGACACGATCTAACGGTTATAGAGAGCAAAAATAGTTCCCATATACTTTTTCCTGGTTCTATTATAGAATAAGAAATAAAGCCTAGAAGCCAAAAAAAGAATAGGATAAAGAAAGGGATACGATAATGCTTAAATTTAAGCTCTAAATCAATTAATTTACTTAGAATATGCATAATATTTTGATTAAAATTTTTTATTCCATAAAAATCTTGTTTGAAGAGTAGTCATAAGCTAGGCTAAAAGAAGATTAAGAAAAATTAAGGATTTATAGTATATTTTTATTACAAATTATTCGATGTTTTTATTCTTAGATGTAGAGATTGATTGGGCTGTATATCCTCCAAAATAAGCATTTATTATCATCCATGGGAGGCAGAAATAGGCGACTCCGAGAAATGACCCTGGATCCGTAAATGAGCCTGCTCCCCAGCCTGTTTTGTAGAAGAAGCCAATAGCAATAATAATAGTTATGTAGTAAACAAGGCTCATAATTACACCAGTAAGACCACTTATTACACCCTCTTTCAGATCTGTTCGCTCTTTTAAATATTTATAACTCAGATCTGCTGAAGCACCCGTGATAAGACCGAATGCACAATAGCCAACCACAGCCCATACATTAATTAATACGGGATTCAATATTAATTCAAAATATGCTTCTACAAAAAATCCTATGATAGCATAAGGAGTCCATATTAAGAAGCCCATCCCAAATTGGTCAGACCGAAAGATTCCCAGTACAACAATCAAACTAGTAAAGAATGAAATTACATATACATAAAACATCGGCATTCCCCTATAAGGTTCTAAAACTCCAAATCCCAGTGTGTCAGAACCAGAAAAAAAGTCCCAGAAAAAAATTGAAAAATTCAGAACCATCATCAATAAGAAGCTATGTTCAAACCAAATCAGAACTTCCTTTTTATTCATAATTTCCCTCTATTTAATTATTTAATTATTTAATTCTCTATGAAATCTTAATATGAAATTCAATTGAATATTATTAAAAAAATTTGGAGTCCAATTTTAATAGAAAATTTGAGCGTTTCGAAAAGCTTTAGTATTAGAACTATAACACACTACCACACTATGCGTAGAGTTATTATGAAATTCATTATCAAAGGAGTAAATTAATATATTAACTTGAGGAAAATATAGGACATCTGAGATCTATACCCGCCTTTCTGTACCACTTTCGTCGCCGAGAGATGGTTGGAGCATCAAACTAAGCGGCCTACCTAAAGCTCCCTCCAAGTACTCATCACTTTCATTTGGCCTTGCATCAAGGTTTTAGCTCGTTTCAACCACTCCTTTATACTATTTCATTGGCTTGGGTCCAAATCATCAACATATGCATAAAGGCGGTGCCGTTTCTATTACTAAAATATGGTTTTCACCATCATAGGTATACCTATGCCTTGCTTGGAGAATGAGGCGAGGTTCCTCAGCAAGTCGATGCTTACCGTCAGCCCCAAACCTCATATGTCCTATAATAATATATGAAGTAAAATTTTTATATTTTTCGTTCAAATACTTAGCCTTTTGTACCTTTATTATTCTTCAAACTGAATTAAGGAATTTGAATACAGTTACATAAAATCTGGACATCTGTGGACATCCTCTTTTTGGCCTGTAACTGACGGACGTGACATCTCCCTATAGAAGAAGTCAATGTGACGCGCTTGACGACGTGTAGACAATCAAAAAGATTCAGACGAAAAATAGTGAATTATGATAAAAAAAAGCTTGAAGAGATCCTAAAACTTTAAAGCTAACTGCTATTAATTTAAAATATTATAAATTTAACAACACAACATATAAATTTTTGAAAAGGTGAATAAAAATTTACGTACCATGGATATTACTTTTCGCGATTATTGCAGGAGTCATCTCACTATTATTAGCGTGGTATTTTAGCAAACTGGTGATGAAAGAAGATCCTGGAAATGAAAGAATGCAAGAGGTTTCGGGATACATAGAAAAAGGTGCTAAAACCTATCTTAAGGTGCAATATAAGATCTTGGGTGCATTTGTAGGGGGTCTTGCCGTTGCACTTCTCTTTCTCATTAAGCCCGGTGAGTTATCTTGGTTTACTATGATAGCCTACTTGATTGGGTCTATTGGATCCATGTGGGCGGGATATATGGGAATGATCGTAGGAGTAAAAGCCAATACAAGAGCAGCACAAGGATGTACTGTGAGTACTAAAAAGGGTTTTGAAATAAGCTTTTTTGGAGGCTGTGTTATGGGACTGGCAGTTGTAGCAGTCGCATTAATAGGTGTTTCCTCACTATATTGGATTATGGCAGCATTAGGTGTAGAAAAGCCCGCAGGAATCGTATTAGGATTTAGTTTTGGAGCGAGTAGTATTGCCTTGTTTATGAAATGTGGTGGTGGGATCTATACAAAGACAGCTGATGTAGGTGCTGACTTAGTAGGAAAAGCAGAATACAAGCTACCAGAAGATGATCCACGAAATCCCGCATCTATCGCAGATAATGTAGGAGATAATGTCGGTGATATTGCGGGAATGGGAAGCGATCTTTTTGATAGTTATGTAGCTTCAATCGTTGCAAGCATGCTGTTAGCAACAGCTTTAACTCAAGTATTTACTGATAATGCGGTGTTCATCATTTTTCCAATTCTTTTATCCACAGCAGGATTATTTGCTTCAATTATTGGAATATATATTATCAAAATTTGGAAATCTGATAGTCCGGGGAAATTACTAAATGGAGGTACATATCTTGCGACAATTCTTTTTGTAATACTTGCGTTTTTGATAGTTCTTTTAACATTACCATTTGTTACCACCCAGAATGATGTAAATGCATTATGGGGTTCATGGATCTGCGCTTCGATGGGACTTTTCAGTGGAGTCGTTATTGGTTGGACAAGTGATTACTTTACCAGAGAAGATAAAACACCTACAAGTAATATGGCACATGCTGCTCAGGAAGGAGATGCTGTCGTTATTTTAAGTGGCTTTTCCTATGGTCTTTTAAGCGTTGTTCCTCCCGCAGTTGGTATTATAACAGCTATGGCACTTTCCTACTTTATTGGAGTCTCTCTCATTGGTTCTGGAGTATATGGAGTAGGGATGGCCGCAGTAGGAATGCTTTCAATCGTTGGAACCATTGTATCAAATGATGCTTACGGTCCGATCTGTGATAATGCGAGAGGGATTGCGGAACAAGGAGAATTAGGAGAGGAAGTAATTCGAATTGCTGACAGTCTGGATTCAGCTGGTAACACAGCAAAAGCAATTACGAAAGGATTTGCCATTGGAGCTGCGAACTTAACGGTATTAGCGCTATTATTCTCTTTTAGAGAAGAGGCTATTGTAGTTATTAAAGATTTAGGATTGATAACACAATATACAATTGAAATATTTAATACAGAGCTTCCCATTGAAATCTTAGCCAATAATTTCCAAGATCTTCTATTGATTAACATAATAAAAGAATTAAATCCACCTAATACCCTAGCTCAATTCATTAATAGTGGTATTATGGATTTATTAAGTCCTAGCGTATTGATTGGAGCATTTATAGGAGTAGTAGTGCCTGCACTATTCTCTGCATTACTAATTCTTTCTGTACAGCGAAATGCGGCAAAGATGGTTGATGAGATTCGCCGTCAATTTGAAGAAGAGCCCAAGATCTTGACTGGAGAAGTAGCAGCAGATTTCAACAAATGTATTGATATTGCAACACGAGGATCCTTGAGAGAACTTGTCCTTCCCAGTATTATTTCCATATTAATCCCCATTGCAGTGGGAGTATTATTTGGAATCACCGCATTAGGCTCATTCCTAGCGGGAGCAATTCTTTCTGGCTTTGTCTTTGCCATTATGATGAGCAATTCTGGTGGTGCTTGGGATAATGCTAAGAAATGGATAGAGGATGGCAATCTGGGTGGAAAAGGAACAGAAACCCATAAAGCATCAATTACCGGTGATACTGTAGGTGATCCTTTTAAGGATACTGCAGGACCTAGCATAAACACCCTGCTTGTTGTAATGTCGCTAACTGCTTCGATCTTCTTAATATTTATCGCAGCACTCGGCGGCGGCATAGGACTTCTTGGATTACCATAAAAAACTTGTAATCATAAAATATGGCATATAAATCTTAATTTATTCTTTTTTTTGTTTTCATTCTTGCTTTAAGTCTTAATTTGTAAAAATTCTCTTTTTTGAGGTTTCAACGTAATAAGAAGTAAAACATTACGTTTTAAATAAAAAGCAATATAATCTAAGAATAATACACGCACACTATTAATAAAATAAGGTAAAAAGTGATAATATGTCCGAAAGAACTAAACCAATTAATTTAAGACAGCTGATGTATATAGGGGGACTTTTAACGATAGCACTCTACATTGTCTTTTTAATAATCGGTTGGGGCTTATTCCCAAATCCATTATCACCTTTGGATCACTGGCTATCAGACATTGGACGATATGAAGTGCCCGCAGATGGCGGTCCCGTCTGGAGACTTATTGCCGGAGAATGGTATCTTTATACAGAACTATTCATCCCTTCTATCCCCAATCCAGGAGCTATTTGGTATAATTTGGCATGTATTTTAGGAGGTATTGGTATGTTCCTATTTTTCTCAGGATTCTGGCAATTTAGAGAGAAGAATGATAGAATTTTTCAAGTTGTTAATTATTTAATTATGATATTGGGATTTATTGGGGGAGTGTTTCTAATATTAATTGGAATATTTAGTGAAGATGGCATTTTTTTAATTCTTATAGATGCTGTGATAAGTTATCCCGTCCATCACACAGTAACCTTGATCTTCTTTTTAATGCTCCTTATTATTAAGGTTCTAGCAGGATTTTGGGCTTGGAAAATGAATTTCAACCGTCTAATTTCTCTATATTCTTGGGTAATTATTGTGTTTGATGCGATAGTTGTGTTTACAGGAAACTCTTCTTCTTTAATTGAATGGATATCGGTGTTAACTAGCTTAGGATTATTGGGAATCCTTGATATAGGTTTATATTTCTCAGAATTAGAATAATAATTTATTAAACAACTAGCATTTCAATTTTTAATTTTTTTTTCTTCTAAACCTTAAACCGACGATTTAAACCCAATATAAAGATTATATAGAAATTAAAGATTAACTCTTTTTTTCTCCTGGTCTTTCTCAATAAATTTTGGTATATGCCGTTTCTCACATCTTCTTCGAGACGCCCAATTTTCCCAAATTTTATCTAAATAATCATCATTATCCTCATTGTTGCATTCACTATCAATGGTTTTTTCTTCGGTTTTTTCTTCGGTTTTTTCTTCGGTTTTTTCTTCGGTTTTTTCTTCGGTTTTTTCTTCGATTTTCTCTTCGATTTTCTCTTCGATTTTCTCTTCGATTTTCTCTTCGATTTTCTCTTCGATTTTCCCTTCTTTCATTACATATAACACTCTTTTTTTCTTAGAATTCAATCAATAATATATATCTCATTTTAGAAAAACAACAAATATTTCTGAGGTAAAATATCAGATATTATGAGTTTTCTTACATAGGAAAACATTTGTTTACTTTTATCTTTTTATTAAACAAATTTAGCTTTTTCGATAAAGCTTTTAAAATTTCATTTTTTTTCCATTTTAATTATGATATTAGAATTAATTGGGTATGGATTAGTTAGGGATTCACTTCTGTTATTACGTATTACTGCTGTGGGAGTTCTTTTATATTTAACCATAATAACTGCTAGAAAAATAAAAGAGACAGAACTTATATCTGCAACTACAGGATTTCCTATATTTCTTTTTGCATTTGCCATTCATCAATTATTTTTCAGAATTTCTATTTTTTATTCTACAGGTCCTTTAAGTGGAGCTACTCTTGCTGCCTCCATTCTGGGGACTACTCCCTTTGTAATAGATCTTGTTGTAAGTATAATTTTTTATTTGGGTATGGTTATTCCTATACCTTTAACAGAATTGGATATTAAACTTCATTCTCCGGCTAATAAGTCTACAAAATTTCCCTATCCATTAACCTTAATTGTAATTCTTGGCACCATTATCTTAACTCCAATTGTAGTGATCTTGATCATTCAGACAAAATTATTAGTACCTATAAGTATGTATTTTATTTTTATCATTTTTCCTTTCTTGATTATTAGTGTTAAGTACTTAAACTCTTTCAAAAATTTAGAAATTGTAAAGAAGAAAAAACCAACACCATTATTTTTAACGGGATTTATTATTGCGGGATTATCAAATTTTCTCAATGCACCCATAATGTATGAGTCTATAGGATATTTCGTTCCCATTTTAAGCGATATTCTTGTGATGAGTGGAGGTATTATTGCCAGCATTGGATGGAATCGTTTACCTTCCCTTTCAGAATTGGAATGGATGGAAAAGATGGAGCGTTTATTAATAATTCATAGTGCAACATCATTATTATTATTCGAATATGATTTTCAAGAAGCTGATGCTCAAAACACCGAAAATATTGTGGATTGGGCACATAGTGGAAGTGCTATAGGAGGCATTGATATGCTATTAGGAGAAATTCTAGCAACCGAAAAAGAAAGTAAAGGACACATTAAGGAAATTGAGCATGAGAATAAATCCATTTTCTTCAATCAAGGAATAGCTACAATAGCAGTACTTATTTCTTCCGGTAAGTCCGAAGAATTTAAATTTCGATTAGAATTGTTTCATTTATATTTCGAAAAAAGATTTGGAGGGGAAGAACTGAGGAGCTGGGATGGGGAGCTTGATAAATTCAAAGAAGCAGATGAATTGATACAACAATATTTTAAGTAAGAAAAATTCTATGGAGAAAAACATTTTCTTCGTGAAATGAAAGTTCTGCGTCAAATTATACACATCCAAGTAATATCTAGATATCACTGACATATTATAAAAATTAAGAAAAAATTATAATTAAGAAAGATATTATAAATCCTATACAGAGTTAATTCTTTGAAGAAAAAATAAATGTTCTTATTATTCAAAAAATTACTTAAGATATAGAACATATAAAGAAAAGTGTGAGTTATACATATGGCAGAAATAATGGAGAATTATGAATGTGATATTTGTATAATTGGTGCAGGTCCTGCGGGCTTGAACGCTGCAATCTATTGCGGAAGAGCTAATAGAAATACAATAGTTTTGGAGGGTAAAGAAAAAGGAGCCATGGAAATAACTAAGGATATTCAGAATTGGTTGGGGGAAAAAAAAATAAAAGGATTGGAATTACTCAAAAAATTTAGAGAACATGCCTCAAGCAATGAGAATGTGCGCATAATTAAAGGGGATGTTATTTCGTTGATGTTAGGAATGGGCAAGAACATGATCTCAACGCGATCGGCAAATATTACCGCTCAAGCGGTCATCATTTGCACGGGGAGGGGAATTAGAAAAGAACTTATTGAGGGTGAGACACAATTAATTGGATATGGGGTATCCTATTGTGCACTCTGTGATGGTCCACTCTATCGGGAAAGAAGTGTATTTCTTTATGGAGATGACGAAGAAGTTCTCGAAGATGCATTAGCACTTGATCAAATGGGCTGTAACGCTAGCATTATTACAAAAAAATCTATTGCAGACTTACCCCCGAAAATTAAAGATGTAAAAGAGACAAACATTCCCATATATGATAATACAGAAATCGTAAAAGTTCAACCGGGTTCCAGCGGTATATTAGAGAAAATAGTTGTCAAATCCACTAAATCGGATGAAACAAAAGAACTTGAATTGGACGGATTATTCATCCTTTCCCATGTGCCTTCTAATTCAATTTTCAAAAAGGCTGGAGTAGAACTTGATGAACTTGGTAATATTAAAGTTGATGAAAATCAAAAAACTAACTTAGAAGGTGTGTATGCAGCTGGAGATGTCACAGGAGGACTTTTTCAGGTTATTTTTGCCGCAGCGGAAGGTGCCAGAGCTGGAATCACAGCTGCAAAGTACGTTCGGCAAACGGTAAAAAAATAAGAGTTAATTTGCAATCATATAGTATTTTCTATATTTCTTGCAAAAGGGAATTATAGTTTTGATCACACAGATATAAAAGTAATAAAAGCTATAACTATACATAAAGAATAAATCAAGATAATTCACTGGTTATATATGCAAGCAAATTATAAAATTTCAGATTTTTTGGAAGATTTCTTAATTGCCAAAGAAGTGGAAGAAGGATGCCGCCCTTCTACTATTAGGGCGTACCGATATGACTTGGAAAAATTCATTAAAATTGTTGGGGACATCGAAATTGATCATAACTTAATGCGCCAGAAAGTCCGATTGTTTTTAAAAGTTTTAAAGGATAAGGGATATACTAAAAAATCAATTAGTCGCAAAATTGCATGCCTTCGCTCCTACTTTAAGTTCTTAAATCTAAACGAGTTCATCTCGCAAAATCCTATGAACAAAATTAGAAGTCCAAAAATTAGATTAGAAGAAAGTCTTCCGAAATTTTTAGATTTAAAGGATGTACAAAAAATCCTTACCAGTTTACAAGACAGAACAAAGTTTAGATCAAAGAAAAGCCAGCGTTATTATCTAATGGTACGGTTGCTCTATTCTACAATGGCACGGGTAAGCGAATTATGCAATATTCGGATTAGAGATGTCAATTTTGAAAAAGGTTATATTAGACTAAGAGGGAAAGGAAACAAAGAACGTATTGTCCCTGTGGATAATAAAACTTTATTGCTAATCCAAAAACATATAGATAACAGAATTAAATACAATGAAGATGAATACTTACTGGTAAATACCCGCAATGAACAATTAACTCCCCGTGTAATTCAAAATGATATTCAAATTATCAAAAAAAAATGTGGCTTCTCAGATTCAAAAATCATTACCCCACACGTCTTTCGGCATACGGGCGCAACGCACCTCAGACGTTCTGGAATGGATATTAGCGAGCTTCAAGATATATTAGGGCATTCAAGCCCCAATACAACGCGTATTTATGCCAAAAATGATATAACTAAGTTGAAGCAGAGCTACAATATGATGCATCCCCTAAATTCTAACGATTTATAATAAAAATATTAAATCTTTTTAATAGGTTCATTTATTAATTTAAACAGACATGAATGTAATTGCTACTAATTTGTATTTTAAACAATCTTAATGCAAATTGATAAGTAATTTTGTAAAATTACAGAAAAGAATCACGAATTCATAACCTCAGATGCTTAAAAAAAATTATACTAATATGAAAAAGTGTTAAAATAAATAGAGATAAGAAAAATTAACATCATTAATCCTAAAAGATTACCAATATTATATTACAGAAAAGAACTTATAATTAAAAAGTCAAGTTACTGAAACGATGGATGAAGAACAATTTAGAGCAGAATTTAGTAAAAAATCCGTATTTCGCCAAGCAAGTTCATTAGACTTGAGTTATGTTCCAGAAACATTGTATTGTCGAGATGAAATAATTAAAGAATTAATTCATACTTTTCGCAGAATTATCGACGAAGATCAGCAATCTTCTATTACCACACTTCTCAATGGAAAAGGGGGGGTGGGAAAAACGGTGACGGCACGTTTTTTCGGACGAAATTTTAAAAAAATTGCCATTGAAGAAGGAATAGATTTATTTATTGAATATTTCAATTGTATAAATTTTAGGACAAAAAGTATGATTTTGCGAGAATTACTATCCAAATATACTCACGGATCAGGGCGGGGATATTCTGATGATGAAGCTATTAAATTAATTCTTACTCAGCTCGTTCGCGAGAAAGGATATATGCTTCTTATAATTGATGAAATCCATCTTCTTGACCCGAAAGACATATGGGCTTTCCTTGACATTAGCGAGACATTTGGGCATCAAAATGCAAAATTATCCATCTTGCTGATTTCAAGAACCAGGGATTGGATCCAAATTGAAACTGAGAGAATTCTTAGCAGGTTAAACTCAAAAATTAAGTTAGCACCTTATGATTTTGAGGAATCTATAAGAATTCTCAAATATCGTAGCGATATAGCCTTTAAAGAAGGAGTGATCTCAGATAATATACTCGAAATGATAAGTCAGATCGTTGTAGAACACGGAAATATGAGACACGGGATTGAGATCCTTAGAAAGTGTGGTTTATACGCCGATAAGGAAGGATTAACCCAGATTACCGCAGATATGGTTCGTGAGGCTTCCAATGAGGTCTATCCTACCTTTCGTGGAGAAATTATTGATCAATTAAGTGATCATGAATTATTAGCCCTTTATGGAATTTGTCAGTCTCTCTTACACTCAAATGAATCATATACCATAGTAGATGATGCTTATGAGGAATATAAAGCCACATGTGAAACATATAGCGTGACATCTCATGTAAAAATGAGTTTTCGTAAGTATGTACGACAACTAAATACCTTAAAAATAATTGCTTCTAAAACAGTAAGGATTAGTGAGGATAAACGGGGAAGACGATTAGAAATTACTCTACTGGATATTCCTTCTAAGAAACTTATTGAGCTATTAGATAATATGTTTAGGATAAAATTTAAGGATCTTCGTTAAAAGATTAAATAAAAGTAGTAGGTATTGTATTCATACCAAATTGTTATTTTTTGAATTAAGGATAATAATATTGTTGTTCTTTCGCATAGTTTAATTTTCTAACTAAATTAATCAACATAATCATCATTTGATTAAATTATCAGTAATTTCCTCATTTCTCGGTTATAAAAAACAATAAATATATGGAAGTAAATAATTATAATAAGGTGATTTTTTATATTATGACTAAAAATAACTATAGTAAATTCGCATTAATAATACTATTAGGATCAATTATTCTTTTTAACATCTCAACGATGGCAAGCACTATTGATAGATGGGTGATAATAACCACTCCCTCGCATCCAAATACTTCGGCTAGTTTGAATTATAATTTAGCAATAAATACAACATGGAATGCAACTAGTTTTGATGTAGCAAATGATATCGCCGTAGATTCTAATGGAAACATTTATATTACTGGTTTTTTAGGAAGTATTACTGGTTTAGGGCCCTCTGATGCATTTTTGGCTAAGTTTGATAAAAATGGAAACCACATATGGAACCGAACGTGGGTAAAAGATCTCGTTGATGAGGCAGAAGCTATAGTTTTAGATGAAAATGATAATATCTACATCACAGGATATAATAGAAGTCTTTTAGGATCAACAGCATTCATCGCAAAATATGATACTAATGGTAATTCTATAAAAAATGTTTCATGGTCGATGAGTACATTAAATTTTGCTCAAGATATTACTATAGATTCAAGCGGAAATATTTACATAACAGGACAGACAGGCTTAACTCAACCAACAACAGATGTTTTTATTGCAAAATATAATGATAGTTTAGATTTACAAATGAACATAACATGGGGTTTTGGGAGTGGTCCCGATAGTGCTTCGGGAATAGATGTTGATAATAATGGAGATATTTATATTTCAGGTACAAATGAAAGCATAACTGGTGATTCTGATACATTTATTGCAAAATTTGATAATGAAGGGAATCCTTTAATGAATATCTCACATCAATTTAGTTCAAGTAATAGTTCTGGTCTCGCAATCGATATAGATCGACATGGAAACAGCCACATTGTGGGATACAATGGGAGTATTTTCACAATGACGAATGCATTTGTCGCAAAATATGATAATTCTGGTAATTCACTATGGAACATTACAAATTTTTATCCTAGTAATAATAGCATAGCGAATGATATTGTTTTAGATTCTCTTGGAAACGTATATGTTTCAGGATGGAGGGGTGATTTAAATTCAAGAACTGATGCTTTTATTATCAAGTCTAATAGTGCTGGAAGCCTTTTACTTAATATCACCCACGAGGTGGGTCAAAGTAATAGCTCCGCTGAAGCAATTACTTTGGATAGTAATGGAAATATTTATATTACTGGTTATAATGGTTCTCTTATTTCTTCACAAGATGCATTTATTGCAAAGTATTTAGCTCCAGTTTATCCCTTATTATTTTTGATACTACCCCCTTATAAAGAAAGGATCCCAGCTTATCCGATAGGACCAATATCATTAGCTATTATTTTAACATTAGTTATATGCTTGATAATTCTAAAGAAGAAACTAAAGATGAGACTTTTTCAACATTAAACTAATAATTTAATAATTTTTTTTAATTTCTACTTCTTTTTAGAGAAATCTATGAGTTCTATTTAGAATCTCTAGTAATTTTTTTTAACCATAAAACTTAGCTAATTGAAAGTTTTTGAAAAATAATTATATATCTCGAGATTTTACAGTAATTCTTCCATTTTTTTTCGCTCTCCAGATCGCTTTATCTAAAATAGCAAGAATTTGAGTATCTAAAGTTTTTCCATCGAGCAATTCACTACTAATTCTGAATCCTTTAGATTTTATATAATCTCGAATGCGATTTCTTATAAGATACGTATCAGATATATTAGAATCTTCTTCATCAGAGAGTATAGTTTTTTTTTCTTTCACATCATATCCCGCTCTTCTTACAAGAAGAGTAGCTAGTTCTAAAAAGATATTATTCACGTTCTTCCCATTCTTTGCAGAAGTTTCCTTATATCCACAATCTATTTCCTTAGCAAATTCTCCTGCTAATTCCTTGATTTTGAGTGCATCATTACCATTCTCAATTAAATCTAATTTGTTTCCAATCAAAATAGTGGGAATTTTTTTATTCAAGACTTTAACTAGCTGCTTATACCATCCCGATAATCGATCAAGGGTGGTTTTACGAGTGAGATCAAATACAAGAAACGCTCCTTCGGACCCCCTATAAAAGGTTGTCCTCAAATCATCGTAGTGAGGGTTGCTTTGACCTATAATATCCCATATAATAAGCTTACAAGATAACAGATCTCCGCTTCTTGTTTCCATTGTGATTTCTTTGCTTAAAAATTGAGCGCCCAAGGTTGCAATATAATTCTCATTGAAGGTATCATTAACATATCTATACATCAATGAGGTCTTCCCGACAGCGGCAGGCCCCAATAAGATGACTTTAAATTTCAGCTCCATTTATATTTTTACTCCATTTACGTTTTTGCTTCATTTACTTTTTTACTCCTTCAATATTAATATAATAAAATTTATCACATTTAACATTAACATATCACGTTTAAGCACATTAAAAAAAGGAAGGGTATATAAGTAATATGTTTAAGGGAAAAAAGCAATTGAAATTGGAGCAATCTTTTCTTTAATCAGCACCTATTTCAGTATAATTCTTGGTTCAATAACTCTCTTTTTCTTCTTTTGACTTGGAGTACCAATCAAGCCATTCTCGGCGGCGCGCTTTTTTCTGCTCAGATTGATCCAAATCCTCAATATTTTGTTGCTTGATTTTCTTCCAGTAGCTGTCTAGCTCATGTCGCGTAAGAGATAAGCCACAAGAATTACATACCATACTTTTAGTATCGGGTATATATTTCATCTTACCTGCGCATTCAGGACATCTTGCCATTCAAATCATCCTTCAAAACTTCCATTCATTAGGATAAATGAATGGATACTAAATAATTTTTGTATAATTCATAAATAATAAATTTATTTTAATAGTAATTTTATACAATAGATAAGAATTAACCGTAATAGAGAAAAAGTAAAATATGAAATCAGATGTGTATTTTCTCTCTGCAAGAACTTTCAGCAAAAGGGAGAGCATGGCTCGCATTAAAGGACCTATAGGATTACAAAAAATTGGATTTGAAGATAAAATAAGAAAAGATGATAAGGTTGTTATAAAAACACATTTCGGTGCCTTAGAGAATACCCGATATCTCCGTCCTAGCTACATTCGATTCCTATGTGATTATG
This sequence comes from Promethearchaeota archaeon, assembly GCA_008080765.1. Classification (GTDB taxonomy): domain Archaea; phylum Asgardarchaeota; class Lokiarchaeia; order Sigyniarchaeales; family SOKP01; genus TEKIR-8. The sequence goes on from SHMU01000034.1 coordinate 21,190, forward strand.
TAAAAAGGCTAGGTGGACATCCCAGTGTTGCTGAGTCTTGTGGATGGGGGATTCCTGGAGCAAAAGGAGAGTATGGGGGTCGAGCAAATGAAAAAGAATATTTAGAAGTCGCCTTACGGCACGGTTTTACTCCAAATACGATGGGAGCACCTCTTCTAATGCTAGATGGATCAGAGGGACTTAATTATATAATTCAAAAAATTAAAGGGGAATATTTTGAGGAAATTCGCGTGGCGGGTAGATTGCAAGAATTTAATCATATGATCTTGGCAAGTCATTTTAAAGGTCATTCTGGAGCAGGCTTTGGAGGTGCAATAAAAAATTTGGGTATAGGATGTGTTTCAAAAGGAGGAAAGACCGAGGCTCATACAAGTAAAACTTTTGCGTTTAATTTTGAGAAATGTGAACCCGATTGCAATAGATGTGTAGAAATTTGTCCTACAGGTGCCTTGGCTCGAACTCAAAACAAACAGTTGATCTTTCAAGAGGATAAATGTCGCTATTGTTATATGTGTAGTTCAGTGTGTAAAGAAAATGGAGCAATAGAAATTGGAACTGTTTCTAGAGCTCAATTCATTTATCAAATGGTAGATAATGCAAAAGGTGTCATAGATTTTTATAACAATGAGAATATTTCGTATATTAATTATGCAATTGATATTACATGGAAATGTGATTGCTGTGGTGGTTCTGACGTTCCTTTTGTAAATGATATCGGCATTTTGACCTCAAAAGACCCAGTAGCTTTAGACCAAGCATGTGTCGATTTGACTCATGATTCCTTTATGAATCGAAATTCTATACTGAATGAAATTCAAGGATTGATTCCTTCTGAAAAGTATAAATGGTTTTCCTATATTCCGAGATTTGAAGAAGGAGAGATCAATTTAAATAAAGAGGGAATAAAAGATCATCATTGGGAAATCCAATTGCAAGCCGCAGAAAAAATAGGATTAGGAAATAGGGATTATAATTTAATACCCATCGAAATTGAACAAGAGGAATAATTAAATTGATTTTTAAATCTTATAAAGGAGCTTCCTTTTTTCTTATTTAGAAGAACTCTTTTTCTATATTCGGATATCTTTTTCTTTTCTCATGAGAGCGATGTTTGATTCAATCCGAGATATTCTTTTTTCAAGAAAGCTAATAGTTTCGATGATGTTATTTATTTTATCATTTGTATTTTTCAATTGAATTTCAAGTGTTCCCAATTTCTTTAATGCCCAGAAAATTGCATCTTTATCTTCAATGGGTTTGAGTAACCAGTTAAATAAATTCGTAATAAATTTTCTATTATCTAATTTATTTGCTCCATAATTGGGATCATCTGAAAAGAGGTCAATATCTCCAATGGCACCAACTTTTCCCCTTCCGAACTCTATACATGCAGCTACAATGTATTTTTCTTTGTGATCTTCTTCATTCCACTCATCATTAGATTCATCATATTTCTCTGACCAAGCGTTCTCATCTAATTCTAAAAGGGAGAATGCATTGTCATTGATCATTAATGAGCAAGAACCCCCTATGATGATTTCCCTCATTTGTGCTGTGATTTCATGCTTTGGAAAGGATTGTATTGATATTATGCTTGACCCGCTTTCATTAATATCATTGCTTTCCTTTATTATGTTTTTTTCGAAAAGAATGTCAAAATGCTTCGCTGAAATATCATTTAGATTTGTTTTCTGGAGATAATCCCCGCCATATTCGCTAATCAATAAGAGTGATCCCCCCTGTCGTACATAGGCAAGAATAGTTTCAATTTCTGCCATAGAAAAGAAATCATTAACAGGATTCCCAATGATTAATACTTTTACCTTCTGCAATAATTCTTCAGTAATCTCTGAAGTTTCGTTTTTAATTAATTCTAAATTGAGATTTTCCAGTAGTTTGATTAAATCAGCATATTCATTTTCTGCAGATTTTATGGGACTTAACATTTCATTATGAGATAGATCAAAAAGTATTGTGGGTTTTGTCGAGAACGTCATAGGTTTAAACACGAAATTTTAGATTAACCTATCTCCTTTAAAGACAATACACCTATAAAAATCTATAGCACTTTTAAAAGCCTTGAAGAAGAACTATAAAAAATATAGAAGCAAAAATTTTTTACCTTTCTTTAATATTTCTCTTTGGATTAAAGTAGATATATCGCACAGTCTTGAAATATTCTCATTAATAAAGAAAAACTTGTTAACAAATTTACTACGAGAAAAAGTTTATGAAAAAAAGTACACAAACCCGTAATAATTCCATTGCTGTCATTGGTCTTAGTTTTGGAGATGAAGGAAAAGGGAAAATAACAGATTATCTCGCTCAAAAAGCCGATATTGTGGTTAGATTTCAGGGAGGAAATAATGCGGGACATACAGTTGTCCATAACGAAAAGAAGTTTAAATTCCATATTATGCCCTCTGGAGCTGTTTTAGAGAAAGAAATTGTGATTGCGAATGGCTGTGTAGTCGACCCAAAAGTTTTACTTGAAGAGATGGAGAAATTAAGAAGTTTTAATAAATCAATTCATCTCAAATTAAGCTCTACAGCTCATGTAATTTTTCCATTTCATCGAATTCTTGATGGTCTTGAAGAACAAGCAAAAACAGAATATAGAGTAGGAACAACAAAAAGAGGAATTGGACCCACTTATGCCGATAAAGCGGCTCGCTATGGATTGAGAATTTTTGATTTAATTCACCCTGAATTATTAAAGAAAAAACTTACAAATTTGTATCGTATTAAAAGTAAGCTTATTCAATACTATGAGCCCGACTGGAATGAAGATTTTGAGGCTATATTTGAAGAATACAAAGGATACGGAGAGAAATTAAAAAAATATGTTGTGGATAGCGCCTATTTTTTAAATAAAGCGATTGATTCGGGAAAGAAAATCATATTTGAGGGTGCTCAAGGAACTCTTTTAGGGATAGATCATGGATTTTATCCCTTTGTGACCTCCTCCAATTCAAATGCTCTTGGAATTAGTTGTGGTACGGGAATTCCTCCAAAGAAAATTGGTCCTGTCTTAGGTGTAATAAAGGCCTATACCTCTCGAGTGGGAAAAGGGTTTGTTCCTACTGAATTGAAAAATGAAGTCGGAGATAAAATTAGAGAACAAGGGCATGAATACGGAACGACAACAGGGAGACCTCGAAGAGTTGGATGGTTAGATCTTTTCAATATTAAATACTCCGTTATGATAAATGGGGTTAAGTATATTGCAATTATGCTCTTGGATGCATTAGAAGGAATCAATCCCTTACAGATTTGTATTGGATATGAAATGGAAGGAAGAGTATTGGAAAGCTGGCCAATCCATCCCGAAAAAGTAAAAGAATGTATCCCAATCTATAAAACATTTAAAGGATGGGAAACTAGACCTCGCGAAGAATGGCAACGAATTGCGAAAGAAGGATATGAGAGCTTGCCAGAAGAGATTAAAAAATATGTGAGCTTTATTGCAGATGAATTAAATACAAAAATCGGTATGCTTTCAATTGGTCCTGAAAGAGATTCAACAATCGTGCTTGACGAATTCTTTTAAGGTCTAATATTAAATTTTTATCTATTTCTTTTTTCTAATTTAAGGAAACAGCACAACTTCATCTAGTAAGCTATAAAATTTTGAAGTATCAAATTGACCAGGGCCAAGCTTCGTTGTATTAGCTGCACCCGCCGCTAAGGCAAAACAGAAGCAGTTTTCCAAGCTATTTCCTTTGCAATACTTAACTAAAAAACCTGCTAAAAAAGAATCACCGGAGCCCACCGTGTCAATAACATTTTGAACCTCAATTTTACCAATTTTAATAAGAGTTGAGGTTACCATAATCGCACCTCTTGCTCCTAAAGTAATTAATATAATTTTCAATCCCTTCTTTAACAAAGGTTTTGTTATTTTAACAATTTTACGATAATCATATGAAATCTCTTTAGAAGCACTTATTTGTAAGTTTTCCGATTCTAATATCTGAAGAAGTTCTTTTAGATTCGGTTTAATTATATGAGGTACTGCTTCAATACCCTTGATTAATGCTTTTCCACTGGAATCTAAAACACATATTGCACCTTTTTCTTTACTTAATTGAATTAACTCTCGGTAAATATTCTCATCTGTTTGAGGAGGTATGGAACCCGAAAATAGGCATATATCTCCTTTTTTAATCTCCTTTTTCAATAAAAATTTCATTTTTTGAATCTTTTTTTGGTTCAAGATAAAACCTAACTCCCTAATATGAGTCGTGGTGTTATTGATAGGATCATTAATTGTTTTATTAGAACGAGTCTCCCCATCGATTTTTATGAATTCATAATTAATCTTTTTAGATCGTAGAAATTCTGAATAACAGTTTACATCCTTCCTTCCAATAAAAGCCAGCACTTTCAATTTAATAGTTTTATCTAATTTACGCCCCGCTAATGAAAAGGAAATTCCCTTTCCTACGGGAAAAATTCTTTTTTTTTCCACTTTAAAAGTTTCTCCGACTTTAAAATCGGATATTTCATAAATCACATCGATGGTAGGATTCAGAAGTACAGCAATTATTTTCATTCTTATCTTAAGAAGAGAAACTACAAATAAATTTATTCCTTTATCTTTGGTTTAAGATGAAGTCAATTACCCACCACTAACGTTGTGGGCTTGTAACTAGAACTCTTCCTAACGATTCTATGGAATCGGTCATCGGA
>SHMU01000035.1 GCA_008080765.1 Promethearchaeota archaeon
ATGGAAAGTTCCTAATTAATAATTTAAAACTAATAGAAATCCCCTATTTGGAGAAAGGGGTGATATGCATGTAGAAACTAAAAAAAACGGCTATTTTATAATTGATCCTTCTTTTATAAAATTAGCCAAAAAATTGTTTATTTGCAATAATTCAGAATATAGGTATAAAATTTATATTTTTGATAATTTGAATTTTTTTAGAAGAAAAGCATTGAATTGGTTAGATCTCATTTCGGAGATATATGCTACCCCAATACTTATCAAATTAATACATATATATGAAATAAGCAAGAGGACGATATTGTTGAAGAAAAATCTAAAATAATCAATAAAAAACCCATACAATGAATAATGTAGAAGAAATAGAGTAAATGAATAATTCGAAAGAAAAATAATAATCCTTTTTGTTTTTTGGCTATATTTGTGTTGAGAATATTGTGAATAAACCAGAAAAAAGAAAAAGGAACAAATAAACAACATTAAATAACTGATGGGATAACTATTCTGATAAAAAGCATGAACAATTAATGTCAAGCAAAATAATATCAATGAAACTACCGCAGAAAGTTTAATTAAAGATTTTGACAAGAGAGAATTTCTAGATTGGTAATGGTTTTTTTTGCTACTTTTTGTAATTTGATTAATAGTGTGGTTGGTAATGCGAGTACGAGAAGTGGAATTAATGGTAGTAGATCCTTTGGATCTATAATTAGAATTAAATTCTTCAATGCGATTTAATATGATTATTATAAACAAACCACTATTCCATAAAAAGAAAAATTTGATATAGCGTGATAGCCCATTACATTGGAATCCCGAAAAAACAAGGAAACAGATGAATACAAGAGCCCCTAGAATTATAAAATACACATATTTGCTCTTAACGGTTTTCTTTCTAAGATATACCCATCCAAAAAACATGTAGGACCACCAAAAAAGGGGGAGCGTCCATAAGGGACGAGCCGAACCAAAGCTTGGGATTCCTAAGCATGTATCATTTAGGAAAAAAAGAGTAGCAAAAAAGGAGAGTATATTATAAGATAGAGGATTATTAAAAGAAAATCCATCAATTATAATAAGAATGATTAATGTGACTGCTAAGGGAGGAAATATTCTTGAAAATCGGTTAATTAAATATTCTTTAAAGCTGTATTCCCTGGTAGATTTTTTTCTAAAAACACTATAGGGGGTCATTAATCCGCTAATAAAAAAGAAGAAAATTAACCCCAGATTCGCTAAATAAAGTCCAAGGACATGTTGTAAGAATATACCGATTCCATGCCCAAGCATTACTAAATGAGCAGCTACTATACGTGTCACGTACAGATTGATCGATGCTGTTTCAGAAAGATTAAAGTTATAATTCATTATAGATTATGAGTTTTAATTCTTAATATGTAATCTAAAGTTCGACATGCCCTATTAATTTTTGCATTGCCCTTCCATTGATTAAGAGTTTATCCTTGTTCCTTCTTTTTGGTCTGCTAGTGTCATTTACGAAATAATAATCTAGCTTTAAATTGAACCGTGATTATACCATGCATGACCGATAAAGATAAGAAAGAGCGTGAACAAAAGAAAAAGCGGGGACATCGCCATTTAACTCCCCTTGAGATAATTACGATTGCAGAGGCTTTTAAGCGAGGGGAAAAAGTTTCTTCATTGGCAACTCAATTCGGCGTGTCCCGTCAAACGATATACAATGCGATCAAAGCAGTTAAAGAAGCCCGAGTCAGTAAGGAGGGTTCTACAACTAAGATCACATCCAATAAAAGGAAAAGAACAACAAAAATTCCGGAGGAAATCCGCACTGAGCTGGTAAAACTCAAAAAGAAGTATCCCTCTTGGGGTGTTGAATACTTAAGAAAGCGCTGGATAGAGATGGGAAAACGCCCCCTTGCCAAGTCCATGATGTACAAGATTCTTAAGAACGCGGGACTCATGAAACCCATAGAAAAGGGAACAACAGGTTATAGTAGGTTTGAGATGATTAAGCCGTGGCAACTCTATCAAATGGATATCCGGGGGAAACTCTACTTAAAAGGGATAGGATGGGTTCACGGCTTTGCTATAATAGATGATTATTCCAGGTTCGTGCCTGCGATGAGATATTATCTTGAGATGCGGATGTCCAATGCAATCCTTACTCTGGATCGTGCTATACGAGAGTATGGCATTCCTGAAGCGATTTACCTTGATAATGGGAGTCAATTTAAATCTCGAGGGGAACGCCTTAATAATTTCGAGCTTTTCTGCAAGGCCTATAATATTCGAATTATCACCTCTACGCCCTATAGACCGCAAGGGAAGGGAAAGATTGAACGATTTTTTGGGACGGTAGAAAACCAATTCATTGCCGAAGTAAAAGCAAAGATCGAAGAGGAGCCAGGATACACGCTTTTACAGCTGAACAAGGATCTTGAGAGCTATATTAACGAGCAATACCATCCCCGCATCCATGGCGGAACCCGTGAAAGACCTGTCGACCGTTTTGGAAAAGGATCCCTCCGTACTGCTGAGCCGCCCGTTGTTGTCCAACAATTTCTCGAGCGTACAGAATCCCGAAAGGTTAACAAGTTTCAGGAAGTTTCGTATCAGGGCTATAAAATCCAGGAGGATTTGGACATAGGCTCGAAAGTAACCGTGGTGGACATGCTTGAAACTATAAGGATTGAATACAAGAATAATGTTATAAGGAAGATACATAAGAGAGATCTGAAAAAGACCGTGCGTATCAAGAAACAATACGGAGCTTTCAACCCCATTTCCCCCCTGTTGTGAGTACCCCCAAGTCTTGGAACTCTCACAAGCCGGATTCTGAAGGATATTACCATCGCAAGATAAGCACTAATGGCACTATTAGGATTAACACGCTCTTCTATTACATCGACCATAAGAGGGCAGGACAAGAAGTCCTGATCCAGATGTCGGATATTACTCTCCGCGTCTATACTCCTAAAAAAGTGCTTATCGCAACACTGGACAGGCGCATGGGAAAGAAATATTGAGCCATCATCTCAATACAACCTTCCTACGCGTGAAAGAGCACCCCTAAATTTAAACTTTTTTTTTAACCTATTAATAATTGACAGAACTACTACTTAAGCATTGACAAACGCCCTTTTCAGTTGTCAAATCTTAGGGAGAAAAGTGTCAAATCTTAGGTAGTAAATAACAAATGAATGAAAAAGAGTAAAAAAAATAAAAAGTGTAAAACTTGGAATTTAGTCCGGTTTGCCTAATATGGTAACAGAACAGACTGCGTAGGCACCACCAAGATTATGGCATAATCCCAACTCTGCGTTAGGTACTTGTCTTCCTTCGGCTCTTCCTTGAAGTTGCTTGGTAATTTCTTGGAGCATTCTACATCCTGTAGAACCAATAGGATGTCCGAACGATTTTAACCCACCTGAGGGGTTTACTGCAGTTTCTCCGTCCCAATTAAAGGTTCCATTCTTTAATTCTTCTGGGGCTTTACCCCGCTCACAGAATCGTAGATCTTCACAGTTGAGTAGTTCTGTAATTGTAAAACAATCATGTACCTCAGCAGCATCAATTTCTTTCCGGGGATTTTCTATACCTGCCTCTTTATATGCCATATTTGCAGCTTTTACGGTTGCTGGAAATGAGACATAATCCGCACCCGGTCCACCTGGAGGAACATACCATGGAAAATTGGTATGACAAGAAATTGCATTTGCTTTCACGATAATATAATCATCTCCATGTGCATAACTTGGTGCTAATTCGGGAGTAGTAAGTATTAAAGCTGCAGCACCATCTGACATAGCACAACAGTCAAATCTTCCTAAAGGATCGGCAATCATGGGAGCTTTCATTACTGTTTCTATATCTACTGGTCGTCTGAAGTGTGCTTTTGGATGGTGTGCACCATTTGCATGATTTTTAACTGCAACCCGTGCCAAATCTTCCTTAGTCCACCCATATTCATGGAAACAGCGTGTTGCGGCCAAGCAAAACATCGCAGGGGCAGATGGCAAGGGGTATACAGGATGTCCAAAGATCCTAAAGCCGGGCAATCCAGAACCTCCCTCATCCATCAATTTTTCAACACCACAAGCCATTACAACATCATATGCTCCCGATGCTACTGCAAAACAAGCATTTCGAAAAGCATCCATCCCGGAGGCACAATAATTTTCAACCCTTGTTGCAGGTTTGCCCCCAAATTTCATGATATCCTCTACAGTAGCCCCTGATAATCCCGTGAAGTAATAATAAATTCCAACCCAAGTGGCATCAACATCATCCTTTTGTATTCCTGCATCTTTAAACGCTCCTTGAGATGCCTCAAATAATAGATCGAACTGTGATTTATCCCAATGTTCTGCGAACCGTGTAGATTCACAGCCAATTATTGCTACCTTATCTTTAATTCCATTTCTAGCCATTTAGCTTTCACCTCCAACAATTTTAGGTCGTCCACGAACGGGTCTACATTTCCAATAATAATTCTTGAAATTTGCCCCTTCATGCATTTTTCTAAAAGTCATCTCCACTTCCATTCCAATTTCCACATTATCTTCCGGTTTTTCGATTTCGGTCATGTCAAACAACACACGACCTCCACCCTCGAGGTCAATTACACATCGTGGAACAGGAGTATCATAGTAATTACCTCCAATAAGATGATCCAAGGTATAGGTAAAGATCTTCCCTTTCAGGGAAAGTTTTACTTTCTCCATTTGATCATCTGCTCGGCAGACATAACAATTTCTATGAAAATTGGGATATTGAATTGCCCCACAATTCTTACATTTCAATCCGTAATGTCGTAAAACAGAATCAGCATCTCTCCATAGAGTTACTGCTGAACTCTTTCTAGTATATCGGTCTTTTTCTAACCATTCACGATTTTCAATAAAAGCATTATAATTTTTTATTTCGATCATTGATTTCTGGCATCCCCGCATTCCCATTCGATCTTTTGCAATATTTTTAGCACCTTTCCTATCCTTAACTTTTAGGAGAATGGCATCCGCACCATCTCCATAGCCCACCATTAAAACATTAGCATCTTCCTCGGGTCTTCTTAACGCACCTATGAAGAGCATAAAAGGCATTGGAGTTCCTGTGTTTCCTATCTGAAAAAATAAGCTATTTTGCGCAACACCACGCTCAAACCCTATTTTTTTAGAAACAGAACCATGTACTCTTGGATTATCATAGTAATAACATGCATAAGCAATATCTTTTGGCGTCAAATTATTTTTTTGTAGAATTTTTTGGATAACTGTTATTACACTTTGGAAATAAAATCGTCCATCCATTTTAGGTTCAAAAGTGCGAATAAAATTGTCTTCTTCCCGGCGTTTCCAAGGACCGGTTGTATTTTGTGAAATTGTATAGGTATCTTCAATGGAAATGGGGATATTATCCTCATCTGCGATTAACAGTGCAGCAGCCCCATCCGCAAACCCGTATTCCCACATCGTAGATGGTTCAGCTTGACGTTGATCCGCCGCTAACACTAAAATAGAGTTTATATCATCATTTGCCTTAATTGTTTCATAAGCTCTGGCAATTGCAGTTGTTCCCGCCTTTAATGAATTTGTGAAATCTACTGAGATAATATCTTCTCTAAGATCTAAGACTGCAGATATTATTGATGAGGTATCCTTCTCTGTGTATACTGGCGTTGTAGTTGCATAATATAAGCCATCTACGGTTTTTGGATCAATCCCCGCCAAACAATCAATCCCCGCTTCTACCGCCATTGTAAGGCTATCTTCATCAGACAATGCAAATGCTTTTGTCCCGGGTACTGATGGAAAGTCCCATGCTCTCGCAATCAATTTTCTAGGTAATAAGTATTTAGGAAGATATGCTCCATAACTTTTAATCCCTAAAGTCATTTTTTTTCTTCTTTTTTTATATTATTTAAATTTTATTCTTATGAGAAAATTAATTGTAGTTTGTTATAATAATTTCCTAAAAATGACCTCGAAAAGTTTTTTGAATATTTATTAAAAATTGAACGGTATTGGAATTTCCTCTCTCCCTTTAAATAAGAAAAAGGTATCTCTAAGGGCTTTTATTGATAATAAAAAAAACCATAAATTAACTTATGTGAATTTATTGATGAAAATATACAAATTAGACTTTCTTTATTGATTTCACATATTGCAACTCTTAATTTCTTTATTATGAACCACTTGAATCGTAGATTCAATAATTTTATAATTATGAAATAAATATTCACTTACTTTTTGTATGATTTCATCATTATTAGTCTCATCATCGATTTGAAGGTGTGTTGTAAGTACCAAGATATCAGGAGTAATTGTCCATAAATGTGTGTGATAAATATCATTTAGTTCAGTAAACTCTTTTTTTAGATCATCTTCTATTTTTTCAATATTAAGATGCGGTGGGGTCATTTCTAACAAGATTCTACCCGATTCTTTTAAAATTCCTACGGACCAAGAAATGATCAAACCTGCAATAAGAAAGCTCACAAGTGGATCTAGGAACGTCCAATCGGTAAAATAAATCAGTACCGAGACAATTACAATAGCAATAGAAGAGAGTGCATCTCCGAGCATGTGAAAAAAAACACCTTTAATATTAAGGTCTTCCTTATGGCTTCCTTGAAGAATTAAAATACTTGCGATATTTACTGAAAGCCCGATGATTGCTATTAAAATCATGTAAAAAATTTCTATTTCCACGGGCTTTAATAATCTCATCACAGCTTCATATACAATAAAGCCCACCATTACCAATAAAAACAGTCCATTAACAAATGCAGCAAGTACTTCCGCCCGATATAAGCCAAAAGTTCTGTGATGACACGAAGGTTTTCTCGCCAGATAAATAGCAAGAAGACTGATGCTTATTGCAAAGGCATGAGTAAACATATGACCCGCGTCACTTAATAACGCGATACTATTTGAAACAATACCCCCTAAAATTTCAATTAATAGAACAATTGCAGTTATGGTTAAGGATATCGTCAATCGTTTTTTTTCAACCGCTTTAAAGCTAAAAATTCGGTCATGGTTTTTATGCCGAGTCAAATCTAATCACTCCTTTTTCTCCTATACTCATTTATATGTTTTTTTCCAGATTTTTTAAGATTATGATAATATTCTATAATATATCTTAAGTAATTGTAACTTTGTTATAATAACTATTCAGTTTACATAAATTAGATATTAAAACTTTAAATAAGAAATACAAGATAACAACATACAAAAATCAAAGTGAAGAGAAAAGTTTATCTAAAATAATCTTACTTATTATAGATTAATTTTAAAAGGAGAGAGAGTTTGATTGAATTTACTCTAAGTGACGCTCGAGAACTATGAGAACTGGTTCAAATCCTGCTTTTGAGAAGATTTTAATAAGTTTGTCTTGAGCACCATATCCAATATTAATCCTTATGGATTCACACCCCCAACTACTTAGGATTTGGACCGCTCTATCGGCAAGAATTTTTCCCACTTGCTTTCCGATATATTCTTGTTTCACAGCCCAATTATCTAGATATCCAATATACCGACCAAGGGTGTTTTTTACCGCTTCAAGCATTCCCATACCGATTACTTCCCCCGTTTCCTTTAATTCTGCAATTAATGTGATGCGTTTCAGATTAGGTTTGAATTGTCTCAATCCAGAGCTTTTTTTCCATTTATCTTCATCCAAACCAATATTATATTCGTTTTGTAAATGTTGCAAAATCTCCAGGGTTGCCTCATAATCGGAAGTACGATAATTTCGAATAATTATGTCATCTTCCTCGACTTCACTTTCGCTATTTTTTTTAGCCATATATTATTCCTCTTACTTATTTTTTGCTTTTTTTAAAGTTTGTAAATTAATTTTTTTGGTTAATAATTTTTCATTACCTTTTTCTTTAATTAAGAAGAACAGGTATTCGTCAATATGCGGAATGATGGGTGAGATAAATAACAGTTCCTCTTTTGGATACCATTCCTCGATTTTTTGATTTAAAATCTCCTTTTCAAAAAATTCCTTGACGTGGGTTATTCTTACGTTTACATTTTCATATCTTTTATCAGTATTGTTACTGACTAAGATTTCAAGCTCGTCTGATTCTTCGCTTACAATGATATCAACGATTGTAAACGGTTTCTTTAATCGCAATTCTTTATCGGGGCTGGTGGTGGGATCAAAAATACTAATATTAGAGAAGCCCGGCTGATCCCCATCTAAGATATATGATACATCAAAACCTTTCAAGGCAAGAAATGATAATGCTTTCTGTTTTTTGATAGAACTGGAATCTCGCTCTTTGATTACAGATGAAAAAAAATCTTTGCAGTTGGTTCTTATTAATGTCTTCATTTGCTTCTTAATTTTTTCACCCTCTTCAATACATTGCTTTACTTTGGGCGTTTTAATAATTTCTTCTTTAGCGATCTCGCATTCAATTAATTCATAAAGCTTATCGGCATATTTTTCCTTTATGAGTTGGGTGATTTTTCTGATTAATTCATCTCCGAAAATATCTAAATCATTCTGGACGGAAATTATAATTACCACGGTTTCTGGCGTTTCTTCCTGAAGACCTGCCCTTCGTTTTTCACGTAATGATTTGGTAAGAAATTTTTTCCCGAAAAATGTATATCCCTTATATTCAAGATCAATATGATCTAATGCTTCACTTTCTTCCATTTCGAGGAACCAGATAGGATGATATTTAATGGGGCGCATAAAATCCTTATCCTCTTTTAAGTCTTCATTAGGATACATTAAAAGGGGTATATGCCCCCGCTCTTCATCAAAATACATGAGATATACATAACATAATTCTTCCAATGTATCTTCCATTTTCATATTGTTTGGAGTGATTGTAGCCAACCGCTTCTTTTTCTTTTATTTGAGATAATTATTGCCAACCGCTTATAATCAATAAAGGAATTAATAAGTAAAAATATTTTTTAAAATAATTACTCAATTGATAAATAAAAAGTAGAAAAAATAGTGTAATGATGGTATTTAAATTATTGAATGTCTTTGATAAGGAGTCGTGCAATGCTTTCGGGAAGGAAAAAGCCAAAATAGTATGAAACTACTGAAATAATAAGCAAGGTTCTGATGAGAAAAATTATGGAGAATTCTGTCCAGCTAAATGAATCTAATATCGCTCCGAGTGTAAAGAGGATGAAAGCAATCAACAGAAACCTGCCTTTCCATTTGATTTTCACATCCGATGAACCCAAGGCTTCGAAACTGAGAAGAAATCCCATAATAAGTGCTATAATGATCGCTAAAATCGTAAATGTTAGAGTAAATAGCGTTCTGTCAACAATATAAGTTGGTCTGACAATACCAACTAGGTTTGGATTGACAAAGAGCAAGATAAGAAATATAATTTCATAAAGCCCAAATATGATTAATGAAGGGATCATTATTTCCCTCTTTAAACGCTCATATAGGAGAGTTGTGACTGAATACATCCAACATAATACCGCAGGACTAATAAATCCATTTACCATGAAAATTGCCACATAATTATTTATCGGAGCATTAAAAAACCAAAGCGAAATAAAGTTAAAGGCAGCATGCCACCAAGAGCTTGAAAGAAAGATCCATGCCAAACCCACCGCTATGTGGACTTTCTGCTTATACTCGAAATACTTCAGTATAATCTTAATTCCAATAATTAACGACATTATTACAAAGACCAAGCTTGTAAATCCGCGGACTAAATCTAAACCTGATAAGAGATCTGAACTCATTTTATTTCACAATTCACAATAAATTTTTCATGAATATATATAATATATTATTTATAATGTAGAAAAAATTTTTAGTATTTATTTATTCAGTCAAAAATTATGATTTGCCATTTGCGGTAAGTTAAAATGATTTGAATCGAATTTATTTCTCAGCTAATCTTGAAATAATTCCAATCAATAATTTATTCCAATGAAAATATAATGATTTTGAGTAAAAATTAATTAATAAAAAGATGAATTGAATATTATTGAAGAATTCTATGAGAAAGAGAGGAAGAAGTAAATTTTAAAATAATCTAAAATAACTATTCTTATGAAAATAACAGAAGTCAATACTCACTTATTAGAATTAGACTTTAAAATTAAGATTGGAAGCATGCCTCGCTTCAAGGCAACTGGATTATATATTAATATCAAAACAGATGAAGATATTGATGGATGGGGGCTGGCTCATTGGAATTTAAGCAATGCCGCTCAAAAACAATTTATTGATGAAGCATTAAGTCGGTTAATCCTTAATAAAGACCCTTTTATGACAGAAGATATTTATCATACAATTTACCATAGTAGTAATCGAATAATGTTTGGAATTCCGCAGTCCACAAGCGCGATACAAGTGGCTCTCTGGGATATTATCGGAAAAGCCACGGGAAAACCCATCTATAAACTTTTGGGAGGAATGAAAAATAAGGTACGAGCCTATGCGTCTATGCCAAGAGGATATAACGAGAAGGCTGCATCAGGGGCAGTAGAGGCGGCACTTGATCTCGGAGGTTTTAAGGCGGTAAAACTAAGGATTGGTAATGGAGCAAAAAAGGATGAAAAACTTCTTAAAACTGTTCGAGAAAGTTTTCCAAAGATAAATATTATGGTTGATGCGAATTCTGCTTATGAAACAGTACCTGAAGCATTAGAGGTTGCAAAAATATGTGAAAGATATGATATAACGTGGTTAGAAGAGCCTATGCCATCAGATAATTTAAATGGTTTATCAATGTTAAGAGAGAAATCACCCGTAGAGATTGCGGGTGGTGAGAATGACATGGGGATCTTTAGATTTGAAGACATTTTAACAAAAGGGTGTTATGATATTATTCAACCTGATGTTACTCGAAGTGGGGGGTATCTTCAGCTCAAAAAGATTGATGCGATGGCGGAAGTAAAAGGAGTAAGATGCATACCTCATATATTTGGATTCGGGCATATTTTAGCGGCAAATTTACACTATATTATGGCAACCCGTTGCAATTGGTGTGAATTTCCCTTTATTCCCGATGAATATCAATTGCTCGAAGAACCCATCAAGGTTGAAAAGGGTTTCGTAAAAGCTTTAGAAAAACCGGGTCTTGGTGTTGAAATAAACAAAGAAATGTTTAAAGAAAATGTGATTTCCTAATTTTTTTTTGTTTTTTAACTTATTTAAGAAAAATATCTTGTTTCAGTGGTATCTTTTTGCATATAGCATATAGACTGCTAATTTAGTTTCCCTACAGTCAGCACCAATACTAATATTAAAACCCTTATTGCTCAAGAAATTACTAAGTTCATTTAAGAGATTCTGCCCTTCTTTTATATGTTCATGGACTTCCATTGAGATTTGTTGGATTTTTTTCCAATCTCCATCTAAAATGCCTGCAATAACTTGCTTTTCATAATTTTCAGCATCAATCTTTAGCAGATCGATATTTTGTATGTTATTTTCTTTAATAATTGCAGAAAGAGGGCGAATTATACCCTTTATTTTCTTACCTTTGTACAATCGTTTTAGAATTTTCTCAATAAATTCTTTCCGTGATTTTTCAGGTATATTTTTAGCTCCAGGAAAATCTTTACAAACCACTTCTTCATAATGTTCTAAATAAAGATCTACTTTTCTTTTCCATTCAAATGGTATAGCAGTTGAGTCTGCACATACATTTGGATAATAGAGAAAGTCAATTTCTTTCTCTGTTTCTCCTATTCCAATATTATAATGGCGGAAAGTTGCGGAAACATCCTTTAGATTTGCTTTTAACACGGTAAAGATATCAAGGATTGGTTCAAAAGTAAATATCTTCAGATCTGAAGCAAGCTTAGCCGTATATTTACTAAATAAGCCAATATTAGCCCCCACATCAAAAATAATATCGTTATCCTTTATTTCTATATTATGCTGAAAATACACATTATCTTCAAAAATTTCTTGATAAACATAGAGCGCAGTCATTTTATCAAGATAATATATATCTTCTCCGTTAGGAAGAATTAGCTGTCTCATGTTGAACATAAATTATATTGTTAAAATCATTTAATAGTTTGGAAAACTCCATCACTCTTATAGATTGTCAAAAAGGAACATAAATTAAAAGAATCATAGGTTTTAGCCCCTTTAAGTTTTAATTTTTCCATATTAAGGTTCTGATTTAATTGGTTTCACATCATTTTTGGGAGGATTATCGAGCAAATTAAATTTCTTTAGCAAATATCTCCTTATCTTAGTATATTTCATCTCACTAAATGATGCAATTCCTATAGATATAAGATTAGCAATAATATGCACAAAGATAAAGAAAACTACATCAACACTACCTCGTAAAACCAAGTTATAAAAATACATATGGAATAAAAACATCGTAAGTGAATAGCTGGATAAGAAATTGATTGCTTTTTTTATCGATTTCGGATATTTGAAGCGCGAATATTGCATGAATGTAAAAAAGAAGACCACCGATAATGCCAAACTCACATTGTAGATTAGATCATATGTATCATGATATTGCTTAAATGTGGTACTTCTAAGTATTGCAAATGTAAAAAAGAGCAGTGCCATAATAATAGAAATAATTTTTATTCTTTTTATCAATTTTCGTTCTATTTGAGGATTTATTTCTCCCTTAAGAGTAGATTTTTGTTCTATGTATTTTTTTAATTTTACTAATAG
This sequence comes from Promethearchaeota archaeon, assembly GCA_008080765.1. Taxonomy (GTDB): domain Archaea; phylum Asgardarchaeota; class Lokiarchaeia; order Sigyniarchaeales; family SOKP01; genus TEKIR-8. The sequence continues at coordinate 12,649 of SHMU01000035.1, forward strand.
AAAGGTGAATATTGCTCCCATATACCAAATTATCATGTAGTAGGATTTCATAGTCATTCTCTCTCCGAAAAGAATTAACCCCATAATAAAAGCTAAAAAGGCTAACACAAGATAATAGACATATTTCTTATTAGTAGTTCTTGTTCCTAAAAGTAACCACCCAAAGAAGAGATATTGCCACCAGAAAAACGGCATAGCCCAAAGATGACGATTAAATCCATAATAAGGATAATTCAATGCAGAATCATTTAGAAGTGCAATATTTATAACAAAGGTGGTAAAATGGTGCAGCAAATTATAGCCATTAATCCAATCTACGATTACCATAATAGTATAAGTAAGTATGACAGGAATATATATTCGTGAGAATCTACTCACCAGATATCTTTTAAATTCAAACCTCTCATTTTGCATGTTATTAAAAACAGAATAAGCAATAAGCATCCCTGATATTAATATTAATAAATCAAAAGCAGAAACACCATAAATATTTGATAATCCGATAGCTCCGATATTTTCAAGACCATGAGAGATTGCAATTATTTGAATGGAGAGAAACCGGATTATATTGACATTTGTCGAGTTAGATTCAGAAATTTTAAACTTAGTTATGGACATTAATTGTGAAACCTAAAAAGTGATAGCTCTGTAATTAACTGTATTTTAGAACTAATATTTCTATTAGTCTATAAAATGCATTATTATTAAATAATTTTAATAATCTCCATAATATTATGTAAATTTATTCTATATAACAAAAAAGCAGATATCCCTAACTTTTATTTTAAAGGAAGGAATATATTTTCAGAGACATTGCAAATTATTATTCTATGAAAAGCATAGTATTATTGCATTGTTATTCTATATTTTAGGTAATTTTTTTTGGTTGTTATTTTTCCTTTTCACAGAATCAGTTGAAATTAAATTAAATTTTTTAAATAAAAATGTTCTAATCTGGGGGTAACGCATTTCGGTGAAATAGGCAATAGCTATAGAAATTAAATTAATGATAATATAAATCATAATAAAATACACTATATCATTACTTACTTGGAGAAAGAGGTTAAGTAATGAGACATGTATTAAGAACAATGTGAAACTATAACTCGATAAAAAGTTAAAAAGCTTCTGAATTGATATAGGATATTTTATTCTACTATATTGTGCAAAACTTAATAAAGACAATATAGAACATGCAAGTAAGAAATTGTATATTAGATCATATGGATTTTGGACTTTTATAAAGAGTGTTATTCTCAAAACGGAAAATGTGATAAAAAAGATAAACAAACATATTGAAATAAATTGACATTTTTTCTCAAGAAAGTGTTTCTTTTCATTATTTATACTATTATTATCCTCTGTAGTTTTTCTTCGTAGATAAGTGTTTAATTTAGCCATTGAGAAAGTAAAGTTTGCTCCTAAATACCATATTATTAAATAAACCACTTTATTATATGTACGATATCCAAGAAGAATGAGTGCCATCATTAATGTGAGAAATGCTAGTAGAAGATAATAGACATATTTCTTTTTAGTAGTCCTCGTTCCTAAAAGTAGCCATCCAAAGAAGAGATATTGCCACCAGAAGAAAGGTAATGCCCAAAAATGTCTGTTCCCTCCATACCAAGGATACTCTAATACGGAATTATTTAATAGTAATATATTCATAATAAATGTGTTTATATGACCTAGAAATGAATATCCATTTATTCCATCAACAAAAATGATAATTGTGTATATTATTAATAATAGAAGGTAAAATCGTGAAAATCTACTGACTAAAAATTTTTTAAAATCATAATTTTCATCTTTGTACATATTTGAATAAACAGAATAGGCAATGAGCATCCCTGATATTAATATCAAGAGATCAAAGGCAGAGACCCCATAAATATTGGAAAGTCCGATTTTCCCGATATTTTCAAGACCATGAGAGATTGCAATTATTTGGATAGAGAGAAATCGTATTATATTGATATTTGTTGAGTTTGCATTTGAAAAAGAGAAGGATGCATCTTTCATTTGAATATTGAATTGTTAAACTTAACGTATTTTTTATAATTACAAATTAAAAAGCATTTTTCTTAATTTGTCATAATTAATTATAGATAATTTAATAACTTTCATATTCAATAGAATGTTTTAGTTTATTTGGATATCCTAATATGTATATAATTACTTTTAACTATTTTAAGATATCACTCTATAGGGTTTCTTGATTTTTTTTGAGTTTTGTTCTAAATCAAATTCTTTAAGAAAAAATGAGTATATCTCGGGGGTCTTTCTCTCTGTAAAGGAAGCGATGCTAAAGGAGAGCAAATTAGCAATAATATGCATGTATATAAATAAATTTATATGATCTCTATAATCCAAAACGAGATTATAGAGACACATATGAAAGAGAAACATGGTTAAACTATAGCTTGAGAGGAAATTAACGATCTTTATGAATTTTTGAGGGTATTTAAAGTTGCCATACTGAACAAAAATAAACAAAAAAAGGATAGAACCTGCAAGGAACAAATTATACACTAATTCATAAGGAGTATGATTTTCATTGAGTTCTGACCTTAGAATAGCTAAAAAGAAGCAAAAAATCGCTAAAATAACAGAAATGATCCTAATTTTGTAGCTTATAATTTTTTTAGATGATTTCTTTCTATTTAGATCCTCTTCTTTCACTGTTTTGTTCCTTATAAACTGATTGAATTTATTCAGTAAATAGGTAAAAATGACACCAACAAACCAAATGATTAAATAATTTGCTTTCCTCTTGAAATACATTCCGAGGAGCATTAGCCCAATCATAAAAGCAAAAAATCCCAATGCAAGGAAATACACATATTTTTTTTTTACTGTTCTAAAACCTAAAAGAAGCCATCCAAGGAGGAGATACTGCCACCAAAATAGAGGAAAAATCCATAAATGACGATTGTATCCATAAAATTTATATGGCAAGGCAGAGTCATTTAATAAAAACAGATTAACAAGAAACTCAATCATATGATCAAAAAGATTGTATCCATTTATCCAATCGACCAGAGCAATTAGGGAATATACTGTTAATACTACCGGGTATATACGAGAGAATCTTTTTATAAAAAACTTTTTAAAATTGTAGGTTTTATCATTCATGCTTTTAAAAACAGAATGAGACACAAGTACTCCACTTATAAGCATCAAAAAATTCAGGCAAAACACTCCTATGGAATTTGCATAGTGAATTGCTCCAATATTTTCCAATCCATGTGTGATTGCAATAATTTGGATTGCTATTATTCGAATAATATTAATATTTACAGAATTAGTTTCTGATAACTTAAAAGAATAGTATTTCATTTTTAAAGATATACTAAAATATTTATTTACATAATTTAGTAATCAATTTTCCCTTAAAAAATAGCTAAGTTTATTATATGGGAAAGTAATGTTTTTAGTAGCAATACTTACACTAAACTTTCTAAAAAAGGAAAATCACATATCTAAAATGCAGACACTACAATTAAAAGAATGGGTTTTAAAGAACAAAGAGGGAACCATAAATTTAGCTGTGCATCCACCCGAAACGGTTTTTGAGGCTTTAATTGGAAATAAAATAATTGAGAATCCTTTTTATGGACTAAATGAACAGCAAATGAAATGGGTGTATCAGTCAGAATGGATATATGAAGTCAAATTTAATGTACCGCAAGATTTTTTAAATTTTTCTGATATCATAATTAAATTTGAGGGATTAGATACAATTGCCGATATTTATATTAATGCTACTCATTTGGATATTGTAAATAATATGTTTAAAAGTTATGAATTTAATTTAAAACAATTTTTAAAAAGAGAGAGAAATTTACTTCAGATTGTTTTTTACAGTCCTATAAAGCAAGCGTTCCAACTTATTGATAAATTTGGCGTAGAATTAACCACTGGTGAGCGTGAGAGAGCAGTTCCTGGAATTCCTTACTTAAGAAAAGCACAATATTCATTCGGATGGGATTGGGGACCAGTTTTACCGGATATAGGGATCTGGAGAGAGGTGAGATTATTTGGATATAATGAACTAAGAATTCGGTCTTTTTTTGCTAATCAAGAGATTAAATTTCATTCAAAAACATCAGACACCAATATTCAAGGAGATTCTGTCTTACCCACTGCAGAATTGGTAATAATTACAGGCTATGTACAAATTGATGGTATATTAGAACAAGTATACTCTTCAAATTATAGAATTCGAATGGAAATCCTCTCAAAAGAAGGGGATCATTTTAGAAAAGAAGTTGAGCTTAAAAAACTTCAACAGAGCATTGAAATTACGATTGAGAATCCTCATTTATGGTGGATTCATGATTTAGGCAAACCTTATTTATACGATTTGACCGTGTCTATTATAAGTTCAAGCATTGTAGATGAAATAAGACAAAAAATAGGAATTAGAAAGATTCAACTAATGCAAGATTTGGATAAATGGGGTGAAACATTTTATTTTTTGCTCAATACAATTCCAATTTTTGCCAAGGGAGCAAATTGGATTCCTATTGATAGCTTCATCCCAAGAGGTAAAAAATTGGGATTGTATGAAAAGAACTTAATGGATGCTAAAAAGGCAAATATGAATATAATACGTGTCTGGGGGGGTGGTATTTACGAAGATGAGCTATTTTATGACCTCTGTGATGTTTTAGGAATATTAGTCTGGCAAGATTTTCCTTTTGCATGCGCTATTTATCCCATTCACGAAGCATTTCTTGAAAATATTAAAGAAGAATTTATACAAAATATTGAACGTTTACGCATTCATCCAAGCTTGGCGTTATGGTGTGGAAATAATGAAATAGAATATTTATGGCGATTATTAATAGATCGATCCGGCATATTAGATGATCAGAGAGAATTAAAATATAAGAGAAGATACGTTAAGATTTTTGAAGAACTTATCCCTACTTTATTGGAGGAACTGGATCCTACTCGTCCATACTGGCCTAGCTCTCCTTCTAATGGATTTTGTGGATTAGAAATAGGATCAATACATTCAAATTCCCCTTCTAGAGGAGATAGCCATTATTGGTCTGTGTGGCATTCTGGAAAACCCTTCAAATCATATAGAAGTTTTAATTCGAGATTTATGTCAGAATTTGGTTTTCAAGCATTTACCTCTATTAAAACAATTCGACAATTCTGTCCTAAAGACCAGTTTGATATTTACTCGCCAATTATGGAGAATCATCAGAAGAACGATGCGGGAAATAAAAAGATTTTGGATTATATGAAAAGAAGGTTTTTTATTCCAAAATCTTTTGAAAAACAATTAATTTTGTCTCAAATTACTCAAGCTGAAGCTGTCGAATATGGAGTAGAGCATTGGCGCAAAAATAAGCAACACTTTCGATGTATGGGAACATTATATTGGCAATTAAATGACTGTTGGCCGGTAGCGAGTTGGTCATCCATCGATTATTATGGAAGGTGGAAAGCTTTGCATTATTTTGCAAAACGTTTTTATGCTCCCTTATTTCCTTATGTAGAAGAAGCAAGAAAATATGTCAAATTTGGAGTAGTCAATGATACAATAATACCACAAGATCTCATTCTACTATGGAAGATCATGAATTCAAATGAGGATATTTTGTTAAAGGGTGAGGAAATCATATATATTGACGCTTTAGAAACAAAACAATTTCTGGAGATTGATGTTTCTGAAATCAATAAAACTAAAGAATTGAGAAAACAGAATATTATCTTTTATAAATTAAAAAAAAAATCTACGAATAAGTTAATATATAGTGGTTTTCGCTTGTTTGAAAATCCTAAAGATTTCAAGTTAACTGATCCCAAGTTATCTTACGAATTTGAAGAGAGGAGCTCCTTGAAGGAGGGAGAAAGGAAATTAAAACTCCATATTAAAGCTGAACATATTAGTTTATTTACTTATATTTTTTCTGATTCACAAGAATTTATTGCTTCAGATAATTTTATTCCATTCGAACCCAATGAAGAGAGAAGTATAATCATTGAATTAAAAAATAATAAAAAAGAAAAAAAAATGGCATTAAAAAAGCTTTTTAAATCTTTTAAAGTGTATTCTTTGTATGATTTAAGCTGATGAGCTATTCATGAGGCAATATTAGTATCAATATAATAATGAGAGCAATGCCTGCCAGGAAAAGCAAACTTTGGATGACTGATTTTTGTTGTTGTTTTTGCTTTAATATTTCGGGCATCAATTCTGAGCATGCTAAGTAAATAAACCCCCCTCCAGAAAAAGCCAAAAAGAATAAGTTAAAGAGATCCACTTGTTCTACGAGCAAAAAGGCGATAATTCCTCCGATCAAAGCGACCATTGCACTTAAAAAATTGAATAAGAGGGCCTTCTTTTTGGTAAATCCTCCATACAACAAAATTCCATAATCTCCTACTTCTTGTGGAAGCTCATGAGCCAAAACTGCAAGTGTAATAATAATTCCATTTGCAAAACCCGTTAAAAACGCAACCATTATTATAATCCCATCTAAAAAATTGTGCAATCCATCACCAATAAGATTGAGAATAGCCACATTACGAATGTTTTTTCCTTTATATTCGAGTTGGGCAGCACCTTCGATTTTTGCATCATAGCAAATTAATTGATTCTCTTGTTGATGAGCATGTCCATGAAACCAATAGATAAATCTACCAATAATAAAGAATGAAATATAGCCTACCATTATAAATACAAAATTATAGCCAATATTGAGAGAATAACCATCTGCGTTTAATTCTTCGAGATGATGGATGGATTCGGGGATTAAATCAAATAAAGCAGAAGCTAATATAGTGCCCGTTGCAAAGGCAACTAAGATAAATAGAAAGTTATCCAACTTCTTTTCCTTAACAGACACCATAGATAATCCGATTAAACTTAAACTACCTATAAAAATAATGGAAATAAACCCATATAATACATTCAAAGCTAATCACTAATTTTAGTTCATAATAATTTTTTATATTTTATGTATGAAATTATATTATTTAAGCATTTTAATTATAAATTTTGAAATTAGCGAATTTGATTTTAAAATCAATTCTTTAAAATGAATTCTTTAAAATCAAAATCATCCTAGTAAGAGGAAAATATATCAGCTAATGAAAAAAGAAGTGAGGATTGTCAGTTAATCTCGAAAATCATCCATATCTATTACGTTATGTTCTAAACGAGATTTTTCTGCTGCAAATCCCATTAAATGAGATTCTAAGGAAGCACGGGCAGAAGTTAATGGATCTTCTCGTTCAGAACCCTCATTTAATAAAGAATTAACAAATGATTCCATCAATCCAGAGTCTCCATCGCTATGTGCGCCAAAGGTAATATCATTTTCCCACAACACCTTTTCATGAACATATCTATGATCATAATAAGTAATTTTTTCACCAGCGTATGTAAATTCACCTAATAAGGAACCTTTAGTTCCCGAAATGCGTATCCATCTCCCATCAAGATATGAATGTCCGTGCATTGTCATGGTAGCTGTCACATTATTTTTAAACTGAATATTAACCGTTTGATGATCGGGTACATCATTATCGCAATGGAAAACACATCTTCCCCAAGGTCCACTCTTCAATGCTTGAATTTTACCTTCGACAGATAAATCATCTGAAATCACGGTAGCTGGCCAATATTGCCAATTTAAAAAATTTCTCAATGGTTTTATAAAGATGCTTAGAAATTTGACAAATTTTCTATGGTTGAGTAATAATTTTCCTGCAAATCGTAAACGCCATTTCTTAGATCTTTGCGTTATTCGAATTAAGGGCTCTGCCTCGATATATAATCGGGGCGCATACCATGGACAGGTTTCTGCAACAGGACATCCATCAAGGCATCGATCTGGGGCTCCTTTAGGGGCATTTTCAGTTCGATAAAAGCTTAGCTCTCCGAAGGATTGAACAGATTTTGTGGGAGATTCAACGAGCCAATAGAGCAAATCTAAATCATGGCATGTTTTTGCAATAATTACTGGACTGGAATCTGTCGCTTTCCTCCAATTTCCTCTAACATAACCATGAGGAAAATGCCAATAGGCAACATTTTCGGAATGAATAATATTAATTATATCCCCAATTAGCCCTTCATTAATAGCATGTTTAATTGTGGAAAACATTGTAGTGTAACGGGCAACATGGCATATTCGTAATTGTCTGCCTACTTTTTCTGCTTGTTTTACTAATTCAATGCATTCTTGCTTTGTAGTAGCCATCGGTTTTTCTAAAAGGACGTGATATCCCAATTGAAGAGCTTTTAATGCTGGTTCTGTATGCATTTTGTCTTGGGTGCAAATTACACATGCATCCGCAATCTTACCAATAGCTTCATTTAGAAGATCCTTCCACGAAGTAAATTGTCTTTTTTTGGAAATATCCCATTCTTTCGCAAAACCTTGTCGACGTGCCTCTCTTGGTTCGGCTACTGCAATAAATTTGATTCTATCTTTATTCTTTAAAGCCCACCGCCCATAAGTATGCCATCCTCTTGCGCCAGCACCTATTAAAACAGCATCAAGCGGCTTTTTAGGTATTAATGAAGAGCTATTTCTTGAGATTGAATTCATCATTATATATTATAAATTTGGTCTAGAGTATATATTTAGGTTGTTGTAATGTATCCCAATCTGTTATAATTGTATAATTGGGATGGTTTCTAATAAAAGTAACGGGATAATCTGAACCAGATTGTCCGAATAATGCTATTCTTAAGATAGTATTTGCCCAATCATAGGGAGAGCCATTTCTACAATATAATTCGATCCTTTTTGCAGAAAGTATCTGCTTTAACCCTATGGTATAAGCTGATTTAGGAAAGTTTTCTAAATTCCCTCCAACCTCAGCTCTAATAGCATTTATCGTTCGTGTATAGTTATTTAATGTAACCTTTCTAGGATTTGAATTTACTACTCCTTTTTGGGGTTCATTAAATGCAACATGTCCATGGATGCCGATCCCTCCATAGCATACATCTATTCCCCCTTGACCGTCAATAAGATCAACGATTTTATGTACATTATTTTCATTCGGAAAAATAATGTGATCTTGGTTCATACAGCTTTTATTGCTTAAAAGATTAAAAAAGAGATCGTTTGCTATTTTCTTAAAACTTAAGGGATGCGATTCAAGTAAAGCTTTACCATTTTGATCGCAATATTCATCCATGAAAAAGAACCAGCAATTTTCCAGAGAGAGTGCTTCTTTATTTATGACCTCAGCGAGTATTAAATACTGTCCCGTGGGACCAACGGGTAGAATAAGTTTGGTCGGCTTATTTTTTTCATTATTAGTTTTGATTTCTTTAGCAATATGAGTTGCGAACGTAGTATGTAAAACTTCTAAATCTTTGCATACAATTAATTTATCTCCCGCTTTTTCAATTACCTCTTGAGGAGTTAAACTCAATAAATTTCTAATTTCTTCGGATCTTTCCATATTTTTATTCAATCCATTCCTAATAATTTGATAATGTTTTTTGAAAAGAATAAGCTTTTTGTTTCGTGATCAATTTTATATTTTTGTAAACGGTTCTTATCTTGTTCTAATATAAGTGGGATTTTATTATAGAATACATCTGTTCCAAAAATAAGTTTTTTAAAAGCCCCTTCCCACCATAACCATTTTTTAATACCGATTCTTTCTGCTCGGACTCTCCATCCGTCTGGCTCTCCCGTAATATCAGAATACACATTGGGCCGCATTCGCATTAACTCCGCCGCATCCTCATTCCAGTGGACGCCTAAATGAGCAATTATTAGATTCAAATTGGGAAATGCATTAGCAATTGGTTCTAATCGCATAGGATGCATATTCCAAGAGGATACATTTTCATTTCTGGCGTTTTGAGCAATTGTGACAATCCCCGTATGAAACAATACAGGCATTTCTAATTCTTCAGCTTTTTTCCATAGTGGAAAGAATGATTTATTGTCATAGGATTTTGTTGGTATTGAGACTTTGAGCATTTTAAAGCCTTGAGAATGAGCCTCTTCGATTTCAGCGGGACTCACTTTTCCAGGACGAATAAAATATGACCCAATGATTTTATCTGGATAACATTCAAATGCATTTTTTACATCTTTATTAGATTTACAATTAAAAATTTTTCCAAGTCCACTTAAACAGCATTTGCTTATTCCGCACGTATCCATCATCTGAAGAAGATGATGCAGATAATCGGAGGAATTATAGAAATGGGCATGAGCATCTATTAATTGCATTATTTCTATTTATAATTAATTTACTAGTATTAATTTTATTGAATGAAGGGAAATTAAAAATTATCATCTTGTATAAATAACATATTGTTCCAAATATCTATGCCTTTCTTTACAATTTTATTATTACCTTAAAACTTTATTTTAATAAGAAAATAGCCTAAATTTCATTTCAGAAGTGGTAATGAAAAACGGAATATAGATCCCCTATTTCTTCCATCAGATTCCACCCAAATCTTACCCCCATGTAATTGAATAATTTTTTTTGAAATAAATAATCCTAATCCAGAACCATCAGTATTTATATCGTATCCTTCCCCGTATCGTTCGATTTTACCAAACTTCGTAAATAATTCTCCCATCTCATCCTCAGTGAAACCAATTCCATTATCTTTAATAGAAACAATAATATTATTGTCGGATTTTTTTGAATTAACTACAATCTTGCCCCCGGGAGGTGTATATTTAATTGCATTTGAGAGTAGATTCTCAATCATCTCTAAGATTTTCTCTCGTTGACCTTTGATAATTAGATCACGATCAACATCAATACTTAAGGATTGATTTCTAGATTTAGCAAGCCCAAGTAAAGAATTTGCCGCAGAGTTTATTATTTTAGAAAGATTAATCTGGGTTTTCGTAATCTCAAGTTTCCCTGATTCTAATCTTTCGGTATTGAGGATATTAATTACCAAGTTTTCCAATCTTCTACATCCTTTTTTTATCTCATTCAACATATTAAAGGCATCCTTGTCTAATTTTTTTGAATGAAATTCCAATAATAATTCAGTAAATCCTTTTATTGCAACTAAAGGTGTTTTTAATTCATGGGATGTTCTACTTAATAATTCAGATTTGAGCTCATTTAATTTTTTCAATTTTTTCTCTGATTCTTTTATTTTTTTTTGAGCTAAGACCATCTTGGTGATATCACTTATTGTTCCTCTCAAACCTATAACTCGATCTTCTTTTAGTATAAATCTAGAATGTATAAGAGCATAGAAGGGGGTACTATTTTTTCCTACTATTAAATATTTTTTCGGTTCTGTTACTTCTCTCCTTAATAGCTTGCGGATTTCATTCTTCGCTTCTTCCTTATACTCCTCTGATATTAAATCTAATAAGTGAATACCTTTTGAGAGGGTTTCTTCTTTAAAACCAAATTTTTCATATCCAATTGAATTAAGATAAGTTAAATATCCTTTATTATTCGTTTCATAAATTATATCAGGTAATAATTCAGCGATATCTCTATATTTCTCTTGAGATTCTTTTAATTTTTTTTCATACCTTTTTTGCTCCGTGATATCTTCTGCGGAGCATATTACATATTCAACATCTCCGTTTTCGTTCAATTTTGGAGTTTTTGTTATAGAAATCAAACGTCTTTTACCCGAATAATGAGGGACCCATTCCTCTGTATGTATCTGTTTTTTTAAATTAAATACTTCTAGATTTCCTTTTTTGCAAACTTCTGCTACATCATGAGGAAAGATCTCAAATAAGTTCTTAAATGAAAGATCTTTTTTTGTAACTCCATTAAATCGAGCATGTGCTTCATTTACGCCACCGTAGGTAAATGGATCTGTCAAATACCATACTTGAGTTTGAATATTATCCAATAATAATTTTTGCTCCTCCGTTTTCTGTCGAAGTTTCTCTTTCGACTCTTTTAAAAAATTTTGTACTCGTTTTTTTTCGGTAATATCTCTCACTATTGCCCATAATCCAATAATTTTTCCCGACTTATCGCATCTTGTCCATGTTTTTATGTTTATCGGAAAGATTTCTCCCTCTTTTTTTATATATTCCTTTTCATATTCATCAGAATACCCTCTTTTCATTACTTGAGTTTGAATAATATTTTCTTCCATTTTATGCCATTTTGTAACCGTTATATCCTCATAAGATTTTTGTGTTATTTCCTCTTTTGAATAACCAAGCATATCAAGAAACGCTTGATTGCATTCTGTAATTTTTCCATCAAGATTAGTCATTGCGATCCCATCTCGGCTAGATTCAAATAATTCCCGATACTGTTGCTCACTTTCTTTCAATTTTTCAAAGATTTTTCGTTCCTCGTCGATATTTCTCATTGTGCCTATTAATACCTTATGATCTCGATAATCTAAGATCTTGCCCCTAGATCTCACCCATACATACACTCCTTCTTTATTTCTAGCTCTATATTCCGCAGAAAGTGTACTATTACCTTGTAAAAGGATTTTGAAGTTCTTTAAAATAAAAGGCAGATCATCAGGATGAATAAATTCAAAAATGGAATGACCTACTACTTCATTTTTTTGATACCCGAAATTTACATTGATTTGCGAATTAACATACGATATTTTGCCCTTTAAATCTACTGACATAACAACATCATATAAATTATTTATGAGTTCTTCGTACTTTTTTTCCGATTTTAATATTTTTTTTCTTACGAGATCCTCTACTAGAGTAATTATTTTTTCTGGTTTATTCTCAGAATGTAATAAAATTTCTTTGATTCTATGTTTTTCTTTTAAAGAAAGGATTTTGTTAATCGTGGTATCATACATAACTTTAATGACCCTTAAAATTGTTATAAATAGTTAATGAAAAAACAGATTCAAAAATATATTTAATATTACATAATCTTAAATTACTGAGAAATAATTCATAGGTATACAAAAATTAAGAATTAAGAATTAAGAATTAAGGATTTGATCAAAAATAACTTCCTTAGTTTAAATACGATTTTTTTTAACTTATTAGGATTTGATCAAAAATAACTTCCTTAGTTTAAATACGATTTTTTTTAACTTATTATTTATCGTGGTCTAAAGCAAT
>SHMU01000036.1 GCA_008080765.1 Promethearchaeota archaeon
GTAAAAGTCTGTTATAAATACATCTCAGCACCCCCCCAGATTATCGGAATTGGGTGTGTCTATGAAATAGTGCCCCCCGAGATTTTCGAAACAAAAATGCTCCCCCCTCAAGTAATCGACGGATTACAACTTATTTTAACTCACATCCAACAGAATTTTTAATCTTTCTTTTTATCTTTTCTTATCGTTTCTTATTTCTAATAAATAAATTCATTTAGCACTTTTTCTATTTTTCCACATATAATATACATTAAGCAAATTCCCGACACTTCAAGATAGGTAGCAAAATCTTAAAGAGAAAGCATATAACACTGACATTTTTAGAAAAGAAAAAAGAACGAGATAAAGACAAGAAAAAAAGAAAAAAAGCAAAAAAGCAAAAAAGCTAAAATAGGTAAAAATAGGATTAGATTTTCCGAGCATTAAATTCTTTAAGAAACTCTATATCGGAGTTAAGGTTTTGAGCCGCTCTATTGGACTTACCCCGAATACTGCGATGATCTTCAGATTTCGAGCATAGATTACACACGCCTTCAGAATTCAGATTCGACGCACTCACAAACTCCCCACAATTGACACACACCTTCATATTACTCCGATTACCCAGAAAGTCCGCCTCCCCCTCATCTAACCCCCTTAAGAGAAATCCATTCTTGAATTTTGTAAGTTTTTTCGAGACCCAGAGAATTATAGAGAGTTATTTGAATATTGTAAATCCCTTCAAAATGATAAAATACCCTCTAATTCACAATGAGAACAAAAAAACCCGTAATTAATTTCATTATCCTATTTTTTTCTCTTTTTTATTTTTAAACCTTGTTGCGATGAAAATAATCTAATTTTCGATGAGAAAAAAATCAAAAAAATATGTTTGAGAAAAATGTATTCATTACATATTATGATAATTTATAAGATATTTTGATAAAGATATAATAATTACCAATTACTTCTCTAAATACCATAAATATAATTCTTTTATTGAAATGGTTTATTTTTTAATAAAAATTAATTGAAAACAAGCAATAAGAAATAAGTTGTAAGGTAGTAGGTTTTTGTAATGGAAGGAACAGTCAAGTGGTTCAATGCAAGAAAAGGCTATGGCTTTATCATGCCTGAGGGAACCGAAGACGAAGAATCGAAAGAAAATGATATTTTTGTACATTATAGCGCTATAAAGGGCGAAGACGATGAGTTTAAAACCCTTTATGAAGGAGATCGTGTCAAATTCGAAGTACAAGAAGGAGAAAAGGGTCCTCAAGCCGCGAATGTGGAAGTTATCGAATCCGCTGGGAGACAATCCCAATCAGGAGGATACTTCTACTAAAAATAATATGAAAATATTTTTAATATGAACGTATTATAAGTTTGTAAAGAAAATGAAGTTGTTCCATAAGTGAATGCTTCTTTTTTTATAAGCTCCCAAGTACTAAATACGAAGTGGAATTGTGATTAAAGTAAGACGCTTTAAGAGATAGATTTCACGTCAACTCTTTTTTTTATTATATTTTGCTAGTTATAATCTCAACATTTATAGAGACCTAATTTATATATTTATAGTAATTGATCAATTCAACATGGTATTTTAGATGAGTAATTTATCCTTACCTAAAGAAATTATTGCGCTTAGTAAGATTTCTAATTGGAATGCAATCAGAGAGTTTCTCAAAGAATTTCTTAAGTTGACAATTAAAAAAGAATTACCCTATGAATTAATAGTTTTAAATGATGAGCAAGAGGAGAGTGCGGAAGAGTCGGTAATTAATCGTCAAATTAAAACAACGAAGGATATTCAGTATTTAAACAAGATTACTTCTTTTAACTCCATTTCCATTTACCAATTCAATCAATATTATGAAAACAATTTATATCTGACACAAAATCAATCTGCCATTATTTTTTTTGCAAAATACATGAGTGCCATTACGAATAAGCTTGATTTAGAGTGTTTTGATTTTATAGTGATGTTAGATTCAACGAGTAATCCTATATTTTTAAGTAATACAGGAAAGGAAGTAGATTATACGAAAATAATCAATATTTTTGATCAGTTTGATTCAAAATATTTCACCATAAATCCAACACAAATTCCCGATGAAAAATTAGAATCCTCTATATTTGAAAGTATTTCTGGAAAAAATGCCATATGGGGGGATTCTGAAACGAAAGCCTTTACAAGTTGGAAGGAAAAGATGGCTGACTTATTTCGATCCTTTACCGAAAAAAATGCCTATTATGGAGGAAATCTAACCAAAAAATACCGAGCCTATTTAGAAAGGATGTTTTCCATATGGCAGAAATTATCAAATAATGGCCAAAATGATATTAAAATTACAACTCTAAAAGAGTTTATTTCTTTTTTAGATCTTTTTTAGATTTTTTAAGATGTTTTTTAGCTCTTTTTTTAAGCCTTAACCCCATACTCTAAGAGCCTTTTTAAAAGAATTAATTTTTTAACACTCCTTCTTCTCTCTCTAAACTACTTTCTATTAACATATCTTTTTTAAAAATGGATCATAATAAGGATTAAAGGTAATATAGGAGAAGAAGGTTGGATAGGTGTATCCTATATTCCTGTTGATATTCTTGTTGGAAAGAATTCAAGAAGGTAAAAAACTTCTGAAAAGAGTTAATTTATTCTTCTTTATTTATTTAATTAGTTGAAAGTCTATTTAAACTTTGAAGTGAATGTTCACCCAAGATTTAAAATAATCTCTATTCAAAAGATTCTTATTTAAAAAACATAATGTATTTACAATTTGTAGCACAAAACTTTGCCGAATAGTATATTCTGAAGAGAATGACAATGAGCGACGAGATTAAAAGACTGAGAGCACAACTCAAAGAAAGACCAGAAGATATTACTCTCCTACTTGAGTTGGCATATTCTTTATATGAGGAAAAGAAGTATTCGGAGGCGATTGCGACCTATAAAAAAGTGTTATCGCATTCTCCGGATGATGCAATAACGTGGCATAATTTGGGTTTTCTTTACTATGAAATTGAGAAGTATGAATTAGCAATATCTGCATTAAAGGAAGCACTTAGAATTAATCCTAAGTTACAAATTACCTATAGTGAATTAAGTTCAATTTATATCGATACATATGAGTTTAAAACTGCAATTAAAGTAGCTCAAAAAGCATTAGAATTAGATCCCCATGATATTGATGCTCTTATTAATTTGGGCTCCTCTTATTATAACACGCAGCAATATGAGAAAGCCACCCGCGCGCTTAACAATGCATTAAAACTCGCTCCCACATTAGAATTTCCGAAAAAAATCTTAGAATTAATTAGAAAACAAAACACACAAAAAAAATAAAAACCACTCCTGCTCATGATTTTTAATTTCCTCAAAGTGTTGATATGACTTAGAGTGCGTTTTTTCTTCTTATTTAATGAGTGGTATAACAATGAACTCTCAGCATTAGATAGAGTACAGATATA
This sequence comes from Promethearchaeota archaeon, assembly GCA_008080765.1. GTDB lineage: Archaea > Asgardarchaeota > Lokiarchaeia > Sigyniarchaeales > SOKP01 > TEKIR-8. The sequence continues at coordinate 3,448 of SHMU01000036.1, forward strand.
ATTAAATCCATTAAAAATTTAAAAAAGTGACAATTATTTATATATTGAATACATTCTACCCGAACTAAACAAAATAAAACATAAAACACAACAAAAATTAATCTACGGAGAATAAAAAATGTCTAAAAAGGATGAAAACGCTGTGTTCATTGGGCGTCGTCCAACGATGAATTATGTTATGGCTTCTATGATGATTTTGAATCGTGGTGAAAAGTGTACTGTAAAGGCACGAGGAAGAGCGATCTCCCATGCTGTAGATGTATGCGAGATCTTAAAAAACCGCTTCTTAAAAGGTACAACTTATGAAGATATTAGAATTAGTACCGAGAAACTTGAAGGAGACAACGGTACCACGAACAATGTAAGCTCAATTGAAATTGTCTTAGCCCCACCAGAGTAAGCTAAGTGTCTCAATCATCATCAGAGAGTCACGAGAAGAGTACTTGTATTACTAATACATCCTTCAGAATTCACCTTCTCGAAGGGAAACAAATGTCTCGCTTGTATTGGTATAGGCTAACTCTTCTTATTTTTCTTTTTTTCTCAAATATAAGTTTCCAAGAGAGAGATTTAACTCTTTAAAATAATTTAAAACCAACACATTTTTAAATATAAGATATATTAAGTATTTGGAAAAGATTGCTAGATCAATTTATGATCTTTGCTTAATAAAGTTAACATTTATATGAGTATTAAGAGGGGAAAAGAAACAAAATGGGAAAAAACCTTAAGGTTGTAAAAAAAGATGGGAAAATAGAGAAATTCAATAAGGAGAGAATCTATGAAGCGTGCAAGGCTGCGGGGGCTTCTGATGAAGTTGCTCAAGAAGTAGCAGATAAAGTCACAGAAGAGGTCCATAAAGTTTCAAGCTCTACGATTAGAGAGTTACAACTGAAGTATTTGGAAAAGCTGGACCCTGAATCGTCAAAAAAAATGATTCAATATGATATTCGAAAGAAACCGCAAGAGAGCGCCTCGGAAGAATCAGTTAATTTCAATGTTTTGTAATTAAGATTATGATCCTCACTTCTAAATTAACCAACCATCCATGCATGAAACAATTGAAGCCTTAAAAAAAATTTTTATATTTATCTCGTTAGATTATTCTAGATGAGTGTATAATAATTCTTCTTGGTGAGCTTTTTGAAGATATTCATAGAGCTCCTTATCATTATTTTGATGAAAGTCATCGTAATATCTTCCTACAGCGAAAGAATATGTTTTAATTCGTAAAGGACATATTACTTTGTTATATACTTTTCTAATTCGTTTAATACTACTCTTAGGACATACTGGAATTGCCAGAATGATTGTATCCGCACCTCTATTCCTCACATATTTTCCAGTAACTAATGCGGTATATCCCGTAGCGATTCCATCATCGATCACGATCACCTTTTTATTTTCCACGATAGGTTCCTTACCCTCTGTATATTTCTCTAATCTTTTTTTCACTTTTTCTAAAGCATGTTTTTTGGCTTCTTGGATTACATCATCGCTTATTCCTCTATATTTCTGAACACGTTTATTAAGTTCATAGGATCCATCGGCTGCAATTGCTCCGATGGCTACTTCTGGACTGCTGGGGAGAGTCAATTTCTTGGTAATCGCTAAGTAGAACGGAACTCCTATATTTTTTGAAACTTCATACGCAATAGGAACACCTCCACGAGGGATGGCTATAATCAAAGAATCCTCTAAAGAATCCAAGTGACTTTTTATATTGTCAACTAAATGTTTCCCCGCGTCTCTTCTATTTTTATATTTCATAAATACTTATACGTTTTTCTGATGGATTATCTTTTCTATTTAAATCTACTAGTGAAATTCATTCCTACTTTTTATACATTTAGGTTAGAATTTAAAACTTAAATAGAAAGCTAATTTAAGCGGTAATATAATTTATATCTGATTTATTTAGCTTTTTAAAGCCTAAGATTTAAATAATTTATTCAACCAAATTACTTGAGTAACTATACTTGCATTACTAGAAAAATTAAATAAATATATGAGAAAAGATTGAAAAAAGAGAACCAATAATTTCTAAGCAAAAACATGTCAAAAAATCTCACCTTAATAGAAGGAATTACTGCTCCTATCACAGAAACCCTTAAGAAAGTAGGAATAAAAACTATTGAGCAACTTGCCAATTCTTCCCCGCAAAAACTTGAAAAAGAACTTACTTATAGTTTTGAAATAATAGAAGAATGGATTTCTAATGCGATTAAATATTTGGAAGGTGAAAAGACTCCAAAGATTCCTCCTGGGATAGAATTAACCAGTAAATATTCCATGAAAACAACCACGAAACGTGATATGGAAGAGAATGAAGAACTATGAGTAAAGGGGATTTATTCAAGAGAATGGATTTGTGTATATTAACTTGAGGGAGTACCTTTTACATTCATAAATATTATATAATCACATAATATTATCTTATTCAATTATCAATTCAATTAGTTTATAGTGATAGAATGACAGATTTAAAACTTGAGGTAACATATTTTGAAAAAAGCGGACCTGAGAATCTGGATAAAGCAATGGCAATTGCAAAACACTTTGCAGATGAATTGCAGGTTAAAGATATTATCCTGGCAAGCACAACCGGTACTACCGCTAAGAAGGCATTAGATCTATTTGATCCCGATATGTATAATGTTGTCGTAATTGCTCACTCCTACTATTTTGTTAATAGCAAAGTGAGACAAGAATTTGATGAAGATTTATTGAAGGAATTACAACAAAAGGGGTTGAAAATTCATTTAGGAACCCATTCAATGAGCGGAATTGAACGAGGGTTACGAATTAAGAAAGAGCCGTGGATTTTTGTGGATCTCGTAGCACGACTCCTTAGAAAACAATTTAGCGATGGTATAAAAGTATGTATAGAAATTGCAAGTATGGCAGTCGATGCAGGATTAATTCCCGACTTAGATCGGGATGTTATTTGCATAGGAGGCTCGGGTAGAGGTGCGGATACTGTATGCCTAATAAAGCCCGCTCCCACCAGTGAATTCGATAAATTAAGAGTCAAAGCAATTTTGTGCAAACCGCTTTAATTCAGATCCTGCTCCTTATTAGTGTTTCTTCCTATATTTTTTCTTTTTTCTTTTTTCCCTTTATTCATCAATATACTATATTTGCTATATTATTGAACTACCAGCAACAGAAGGAGGGGATTCTTTCTTCGACTTCCACTGCGTCAGGTAGCGTCTTACACGATCTCCACAAGTGTGACTTCCCCTCATCTCTATGGGAAGGGTGCTCTTGGTTCTCATTCATCAAACCATAAATGAGATTATTGTATAATAAGTACTGAGAGGGATTCGATGTAATGAGTTATGCAAAATTCAAAACACCCCAAAAAGAACGTGGTTTCTTTTACTTTTAGTGATATATTTATCTAAGAAGATTATTTAAATTACTAGTGAAATGATCAATAAGCAAAAGTATATCAAAGAAATTCAAGAAATCAGAAATACATTAAAAGGCGTAATTCATTATACACCTTTAGAGAGAAGTCATACTTTTTCTCAGTTTACAAATAATGATACTTTTTTAAAGTTGGAAAATTTTCAGAGAACGGGAGCTTTTAAAATAAGGGGAGCTTATAATAAAATTTCTAAATTATCAGAATCTGAACAAAAAAAAGGAGTTATAACGGCATCTGCAGGAAATCACGGGCAAGCAGTCGCGTTAGCGGCAAAAATGTTCGATATAAAGTCTTTAATTATTGTTCCAGAGAATTCCCCCATTGTCAAAATTGAGGCTATTAAAAACTATAATGATAAAGGGGAGATAATAGAATATGGACTTACCTACGATGATGCATATCAAAAAGCACGAGAACTTGAAAAAAGCCGCGGTTTTACATTTGTACCCGCCTTTGATGATATGGATATAATCAAAGGACAAGCAACTATTGGAGTAGAAATATTGGATCAATTGCCAGAAGTAGATTATATCATTTGTCCTGTCGGTGGTGGCGGTTTAATAAGTGGGATTGGTTCTTACTGTAAGGAAAAGAAACCAGACATTAAGATTATTGGTGTGCAATCTGAAAATGCACCCTTTATGTACAAAGCATACAAAGGGAGGAAAATACCTGCTGCAAGCATAAAGGATACAATTTGCGATGGAATCGCTGTAAAAAGACCAGGAACTCTTACCCTTAAGATGATAAAGACCTATATCGACGATATTGTGTTGGTCTCAGATGAAGAAGTTGCCAATGCTATTTTGTTATTATTAGAGAGGGCTAAAACATATGTAGAAGGAGCGGGAGCTGCGGGATTGGCGGCACTATTGAGTCAAAAAGTGAGGATTACGGGTAAAAAAGTCGTTGTTATCATTTCTGGAGGTAATTTGACCCCTAATCTGCTAAATCGAATTATTAAAAAAGGACTGATTAAGGCGGGAAGACTCTTGAAACTAAAAACGAAAGTACCCGATGTGCCTGGAGCATTATTAAATGTATTGCGAATAATTGCTGACGCAAAAGGAAATATCATAACAATTATTCATGAACGAGAAAAGTTAGAATTGGAATACAAAAAAGCGGAAGTAATATTAGAAATTGAGACGCGCAATCAACATCATATTCATGAAATACTACAAACCTTAAAAGAACATTTCTCCATTGAAGTCCTTAAATTTTAAATTTTAAATTTTCATTATTCAAAATTGAATTTGACATCTTTCATATGAGATTTTATTCGAAAAAAGGTAAAGATTCCTACACTAGATGAAAATTCCTAAACTATATTTAGACCCGTTTATATAAAAGAACTTAGTGATACTCAATGAAAATAATATTTCATGAAAAGTTCTATACTTCGGATTATGCAATGGATCCTGCCGCTTCAGCGGGACGGATCAAGAGTATAATGAATATCATCTCCAATAATCCCGATTATAGTATAAAGAAACCGGAACCTGCATCAAAAGAGGATATATTGAGAGCTCATACGGAAAGCCATTTCAATTATATTAAAGGACGGAGTCTCTTATTTGAGATGGCATCTTTAGCCGCGGGGGGTGCTATCTTAGCTGCTGAAGAAGCCTATGAGGGTACCCCTACATTTGCTTTAATAAGACCCCCGGGTCATCATGCGTCCGCCAATTCAAGCTGGGGATTTTGCTTCTTTAACAATATGAGTATTAGTCTTTTACGCTTATATTCAGAGAATAAGATACAATCTGCATTTATTTTAGATTTTGATCTCCATACAGGCGATGGAAATATCAACATTCTAAAAAATCGCAGTGATGGATTTAAAGTCTCTATATTAAATCCCGATGGTTCCACCAATCAACAATATCTTGAAGAAGTAGAGCGCTATATGGGCAAACTTAAAAATATTGATATTTTTGCTGCTTCAGCTGGATTTGATCAGGGAATAGATGATTGGGGAGGCTTATTATATCCTGAGGATTACACACGCTTGGGAGACTTAATGAAGGATTATTCAGAAAAATTGTGTGAAGGACGAAGATTTGCACTCATGGAGGGTGGTTATAATCACGATGTACTTGGAAAGAATGTAGATTCTTTTTTACAAGGATTTAAATGAATAACTTATACTTTTTTTAGTTGTTTAAATCTTAAGGTCATGAATTCCTTTTTTCTTATAATTATTTTTCATGAGGATACTGCTGGTCATATTCATGTTCATGCTCATGCTCATGCTCGCAAGAATCTCCGCAACTCATCCCAAAGAGAAATGGATTCACGGTAGGTTCAGGTTCTAAATCAGTGTCAAGTATTTCAACCTTAAAATTTAAGGTCTTACCTGCTAAGGGAGGATTCATATCAACAAGAATGAAATCAACTTCAATTAGTCTAATCCATCCTACGGAGCTCATCCCATTGGGTGCAACTATCTCTACTTTATTACCTAGTTTCATCTCAAAATTGGGATCTGAAAGGTTGTCTTTAGGGATTTTTTCCACTAATAAAGGGTTAAATTCCCCATAAGCCTCATTAGGCTGTAAGGTAAATTTCTTTCTTTCTCCCTTCTCCATCCCAATTAGAGCGCGCTCAAATGCCGGAATAACTTGTCCCCGACCAATATGAAGTTTTAATTCTCTTTCCTTTCCATCCTCTCCAGAGCTGATTAATTTCCCTTCTCCATCCCATAAACTATATCGTAAAAGAATTACATCTCCTTGTTTAATTGGCATAATTACAATTTAACCTCTCTCTAACTTCTCATTATATTCATTATTACTTATTATGGTTTTTTAGTTTATCTTTTAAATGCTTATAATTTAAAAATTAAAGAGTAATATCTTTATAGTAAATTGACAAAATCATTCATAAGAGTTATGGAATAAAACTCTCGAAAGAGTAAACCTATTAATTGTACAATTCAAAAGACTAATGAATAACTATTTATTATAAAATTTTTAACTGATTATTATAAGAATTTGAATATAAATTTCTAAATAAAAGCAAATAAAAAAGCTTTAATATGAAAAAGTATACAATAGTAAGATTTTGCATTCTATGTTTTATTGGCTTATTAATCCTTAACGCCTCAATTATAGGTGCAACGGGTATCAACGTAATGTTCCTAAACTCCAAGCAAATAAATGCTAGTAGTGATGACCTTCCCACTCAAGAAGAACTGTTTGAAGGGCGTACGTTTGAAGAGAATTATTGGAATATTAACGTTTTTAACAATTCTAAATGGGCCGCTGAAGATGTAGAAAATTGGACCTCATGGGAAAATAATACGTGGAATCTTGTATGGATAAAAGAGGGAGGTTTTGAGATGGGTATGATCTCCTTTTTGAATAAAACGGGATACGAAGATGGAAAAAATGTGACTTATACTTCTCCTGCACGACTGTGGTGGCACCATTTTAGTATTTATGGGATAGAATTAGCCTCTGCTGCAATGCAATGTGCTTGGTTTGGTATAAATGATTCAGATGGAAATAAACAATATGATGATGGTGAAGAGATATATCCTTTCTTTTATCTAGGATCAAATTCTCCCAATATGACTGATGTTGTGGGTATATATTCTGATCCTAAAGCAGAGGTAATACCACTAAGCCGTTCCACAAATGATAATAAGATCATCTATACATGGGGATATAATTATACAAATATCATTTTCTATCTGCCAAGTATTAACTATTCTTCTGAAACTCCAACATTTGACGAAGGATGGGATTATACAGATCCAGACACCTATATCAATGGTTCAGATCTTATTGGAAATCAAACTTATATCTCCTATGAATATAAATTGGAGATAGACACTGCCAATAGCTTTCTCACCTTTACACAAAATTATGAATCAGGAAAAATTGATACGTTAATGTATCATAATGATACATCCGATGAGTGGATACCACAGGTAGATGGAGATCCTTATTATATGCCCGATAACTGGATACTATGTCTCGGAACAGGAGCCTTTATGATTGCAGGAGTAGAAGAAGATTATGGGATAACTGATTTGCAAGAAGGGGAAATAAATTCTACAATCCACAAAACGGGACTTTCTGAAGTGAATATTAATGTTGGGAGAAAAAATAATACAGCCTTTCAGTTTTTATACGACCAAAATCCGCAATATAATATTTGGAATATAAGCGACCAATATATGGGTGCAAAAAATGTTTCTTATGAAACTGTCGATGTTTCCGATGACTATTTCGTAGATTTTGTAGGGGGAGTATTGCATATACTAGGAAACTTTAGTAGACTTGTTTTAAGTTATGCAGCCAATCAAACACATAATTTTGGCATTTCAATCCCGCAAGAAGATATTTATGAATCCTTAGATCCGGCTGAAGGAGAATTTAATGCTGCCTTCTTTATAGAAGCATTCCCCGAATACGGAGTGAGTGGTGGGGGCAAATTTAATCATACTACTCTATTTAAAGCATATTTCCCAAGCAATTTAATACCGCCCTTATTACTTATTGGACCACCTGTCGCTGAAGAAATACCTGGATTCATTTTGGAAACCTTTATCTTCTCCATTCTCATTGGAATTGTTGTGGTGCTTACCTTGAGGAAGAAAATATTGAATATAAACAATTAAATCACTTATTTTTTCTTTTTATTTCTAATTTTTTCATTCTTGTTCCCGTTCATTTTTAATTTATTTTTTGGTGTTTACTACTACTTATAAATAACCTCCACTCCTAATCTATTAAGATACATTACTGCTGATTTTTAGCAAAGATAGTGGTAAGGTTTTTTTGAAATCCAAAATACCAACTAATTATAATAAATTTATAAAAAAGCTCATGTGAGAATTAAAAAAATAACTGAATTAAAAAATGAAATACTTTTTAGATTCTGCCAAATTAGATGAAATTAAATATGCCTATGAAAATTGGGGTATCGACGGAGTTACATCAAATCCCAAACATGTGAAAAGATCTGGAAAGCCTTTTTACACGGTAATTAAGGAATTTGCAGAAGAATTTGATGCTTTAAATTTTCCAATCTCCGTGGAAATTGATCCTCATTTGACAGAAGCCAAAGATATGATCGCTCAAGCAAAAGAAATCGCCGCTCTTTCTCCAAATTTTGTTATTAAAATCCCGTGCAATGAGCAAGGATTAATTGCGACAAAGAAATTGACAGAGGAAGGTATCAAAGTGAATGTCACACTCGTATTTTCTACCTCTCAAGGCATTCAAGTGGGGCGGATTGGTGCAAGATACTGTTCTCCGTTTATAGGATGGCAAGAAGCTTGTGGTGTGGATTGTTCATTATTTCTTTCTGATTTAGTTGCAATTTATAAAAATTATGGCTTTGAGACCGAAATCATCGTTGCGGCATTAAGAAATGGAAAACAAATTGCTGAAGCCGCTACAGTAGGAGCAGATATCGTGACATGTGGTTTTGATGTGTATAAAGAAAGTTTTGAGCATCCTTTCACCGATAAAGGACTCCAAATATTTCAAGCCTCGTGGGATGATACGGAAAAGGGTTCATTATTATAAGAAAATTTTTAATTTACTTAATATTCAATTTATTTAAATTGATGTCTAGATAAACAAGTAAAAAAAGTTTTTTTGAGCATCATTAATTTAGAAAATCAAAGTATAATAACTTTTTAAGAGAAAAATGAAATCGGACACAGTAATACTGGGAGGAGGACCCAGTGGTTTAGCAGCTGCTTTTGAACTTCACAAGTATAACAAAGATTTTATCGTGGTGGAAAAAGAGGATAAAATTGGCGGACTGGCAAAAACCCTGCATTTTGGGGAATTTAGCACAGACATAGGGCCACATCGATTTTTTAGCCAAACGCAATATCTCTATGATATGATAGAATCGATGTTAGGCGAAAAATGGATTAAAGTTAATCGATTAACTCGTTTTTTAATGAAGGGACGATATTTTCTTTATCCCGTAGATTTGAAAAATGTTATCACAAATTTGGGAATCGCGCGCGGGGTTCGTATTATTTTAGATTATTTGAAAGAATTCTTTTTAAATAAATTACGCAAAAAACAAATACGTTCTTTCGAAGATGTGGCAGTGAGCGAGTTTGGCAGATCTCTTGCCGAATTGAACATGTTGAACTACACGGAGAAAATATGGGGTCTTCCCTGTGATTTAATTTCCGCAGATTGGTTTCAACAAAGAATAAAAGGACTTTCTATTAGAGCACTCTTATATGATATGCTGCTTAAGAAATTTATTGGAGGTGGTGAGGGTCCTAAGACATTAGTGGATCAATTTTATTACCCCGAAACGGGCACTTCGCTCATCTATGAATCTATTGTAAATAAAGTTTCTGAAAATGCCAATGGTGTGGTAAAGACTTCTAGTATTCCTGTTAACATTAAACATAATGGTAAAAACATCTTAGAGGTTACAATAAATGAAAAAGGAACTACTAAAACCTTTGAAACAACCAATCTTATTTCTTCAATACCCTGGAATGAATTGTTAGAAGCATTGGATCCTGCTCCGCCAAAAAGTGTTATTGAGGCTGTTGACCATTTAATGTTTCGCTCTCATGTGTCAGTATTTATTACATTAGATAAAGAAAAAATATTCGATGATCAATGGTTATATTTTCCCGAAAGAGAAGTACCCTTCGGAAGAATGATGGAACCGAAGAATTTCAGTAAGGAATTAACTCCTGAGGGTAAAACTTCTTTAATGGTAGAATATTTCTGCTGGGAAGATGGCAGGTTCGATAAATACAATATATGGAATCTTCCCAAGGAAAAGGTCTTTAAATTAACCATAAAGTGGTTAGAAAAAATGGGTTTTATTAAAAAAGAAGAGGTTATAGATTGTTATATTCATAAGGAAAGGTACGCATATCCCGTGTATGATTTGTTTTACAAGAAATACAGAGATCATGTAAAGGAATACCTAGATCAGTTCGAAAACCTTCAATTAATCGGGAGAGCAGGCAATTTCCGTTATAATAATCAAGACCATGCGTTAGAGATGGGTATTATTGCTGCTAGAAATATAATTGAAGGAAAAAAATATAATTTAGAAAAAATTGGAACGGAAAATAAATATTTTGAAAGAGGAACATTAAATACTTAAAAGTGATTCATCTATGAGTTCAGAATTAAATAATAAACCAAATTTAAATAATAAACCAAATAAGGAAGAGTTGGAGGTTAAAGAACCTCAGAAGAAAGATTTAACTTCACAGTTCAAAGAGTTTTTTTCGTATGTCTTATTTGCTGGAATTGCAACAATCGTTGATATAGGTCTATTGGTTCTATTAACCGAGTTTGCTTTTAATTTCAATTATGATTATTTAATTGCAGCAATCTTGTCATATTTCTGTGGAATGATTACCAATTATTCCCTCAATAAATATCTTACTTTTAAAAATACCACAAAACGTATTGCTCCCCAATTTGGGGTATTTATTATCGTTGCCTTAATTGGACTTGGATTAAATGAATTTATATTATGGATTTTTACCGAATTTACTTTTCTTACATACCTTTATTCGAAGGTACTCTCTGTAGGAATTGTGATGTTATATAGCTATGTAGCTCATAAAAAATTCACATTCAAGTTATTTGAATAAAAAAGTGTAGTTCTCATTCATTATCCTTGGAATAGCAATTTCCTTGGATTTTTCCTAATATTTATTATCTCTGATTTTGTAAATTAAAGAGGGATGAGAAGATGATGAATAAGAAAATAATAAATCAAAAAAATTCTCAGAAATTTACAGATTTTCTAAAATAAGCTACTCTTCTTCCTCCAATTGCAGCTCAATTTGCTCTTCTAAATCTTCGATCTGTTGATCAATTTTTTCAATTTTTTCGAAAATTTCACAAGAATCACATCCATTTTCATCTTGGCATTGAGGAAGTGAATCACAATTTTCTTCAAGAGCATCTCGTTCATCCATTAACTTCTCTATCTGTTTTTCCAGTTTTTCAACGCTCATTAAAATAACCTAAAATTTTTTGATTAATAATTATTTTTTATTATTTATTTGTTTTATCATATTTCATTATCTCTTAACTTGGGGGGACATCAAATCTAAAATAGCCTTTTTTTAAAAGACGAATCTACTAAATGGCGGAAATCAGCATCTTTTATATAAAAAAATACCAAATTACGAACATGAAAAGAATTAGAAACATTAGGCTACTCAGATTTCATACCTATAAAAAGGAGCTCCAAGGATTCATAAAGAGAAGAACTTATACCTCTTTTCTATTAATTTAAAATATATCCAAGTTTGTCAAAAATTTTTTCTTTTATAATGAACACTTTTAATTATATTTTGATTATTTATAGGTCTATTGAACATTGAGATTAACAAAACCCGATTTATATTTTGTTCTTATATTATCTGGAGGACTATTACTTAGGATATTCACACTAATTGGGATAGATATAGAACCCGATTCTTATACATATTTAGAGGGGACTATAACGCTAATAAATTTGGATTACAATTCTATACGACCTCCCGGTTTTCCTTTACTTATCGTTCCTTTCTATCTATTGACTGGAAATGGAAAGATTTCTATTAAATTAACTTCCTTCGTTTTTAGTATTTTAGGATTGATCTGTTCATATTTTATCTTTACCAATGCATCACATAATCTTCATAAAAGGCACAGTAAAAAGGATTCTATAAGATCAAAATACGTTGGATTACTTGTGAGTTTTTTTCTTGCTTTTAATCTCTATCTTGTAAATAATTCGGGCAGAGGTTTAAGAGAAGAAATAATGATGGTAATATGCATGTTTGTTTTTTATATAGTTGTTGTGAAAGAAAAGCATGTATTAAGAGATAATCTCTCTTTAGCGCTTCTAATTGCATTATTATCCCTTACTCATTTAACTGCAGGGATGTTCTTAACTCTTGGCATGGTTCTCTATTCTATCCTTTCTCGATTAAAAAGGTTCAGATTTACTCCTCTCTCTTTAAAGAGTTTATTGCTTATTATTGTTTCATTTTTAATAACGTTTTTTTTATGGGCGATATATAGCAACTTTCAATTTGGAGATCCTTTCTATAACTGGCACAACCATGGCAATACCTTTAAAATAAAATATAATATTGATCTCAGCACTCTTGAGAATATATTGAAAGCCTTCATTAACGCGATAATTTTTGGAATTCCCTCCGAATTAATATATTTAGGAGCCTTAAGCTCTTTCGTATTTATTGGTATGGCAATTTATTTAGTTCTAAAAAACTTGAAGCAGAAACAATTTCTCTTTATCTTTCTAACTGTAGGAGTAAGTTTTGCATATTTAAGCATTTTTATGACCATTCCACGGGTCTTGCTCTATTTATTACCATTCATTTTTTATTTAGGAGCAATCTCTATAGGATTTACTATGAATGAATTTAAAGATTTAAAAACTCCATTTCAAAAAAAAATGATATACTTGTTAGTGCTCTTTCTTATTTGTTACATCCTTCGCGGAATTGATGCTATGGCAATTATTTTTTCATTCTATCAGATCTATGAATTTATTCCTTGTTTTTGTAATTATGATGTAATTGCAAATCAGTTTTTTATACCAATGAGCATAGTTCGACTTATTTATAATATTATTGTTGCTCTTATAATTGAAGTATCTTTATCAATTCATTTACTAAGAGCCAAATATCTGGAGTATTATATAATAAGTTCTGGTTCGTAAAAAGCTGAGAAAACGGCTAAAAATAATAAAATAATAAAATGATAAAATAAAATAAAACATATAACATTAATAAACAAAATAAACAAAACATAATAATTAAGTAGAAATTTATCTTGCTTGAATGTGTATGTTAATAAAAACTTTCGAAAAAATTGACTCTCATTTCATATATATGTTGATTGTAGGAATCATCATAAGATTTCTCTCGTTTCTATTTGTTCCAATAGTTGATGATACTATCTCATACATAGAAAGTGCACGATTTATTATTGAAATCAATTACACCTCCTTACGTCCTCCAGGATTCCCCTTATTATTAGTTCCTTTCTTACTATTAACGGGAGATGGAGCATTTTCTGCGAAAATAGTCTCATTTATTATCAGCATTTTATTAATATTATGTTCCTATTATGTTTATATGAAAGCATTTATGAATCTTTTTAAAGATAGTAAAAGACGGGAGCAAAAAGCTAAAAAGATTGGATTACTTGCAAGTTTTTTATTAATATTTAACCTATTTTTTATTTTTCATAGTGGAAAGGGTTTACGCGAAGAATTAATTGCTTTGCTTTATTTAGTCTTGTTTTATTTCATTATTATTAAAGATAAGTTGAGCTTACGGGATAATATTTGCTTATCACTGATTATTTGCTTGCTAATTCTCACCCAACTTAGTACTAGCTTCTTCATCGTTGTAGCAATCGTTATTTTCTTTATTGTTTCCAAATTTAAAAGGTTTCAATTTAAACCCATTTCTAATAAAAAATTCTTCATTATTTTAGCTTCATTTATATGTTCCTTTTTTCTTTGGGCAATCTTTTCAATGTATAAATGGGGAGATCCATTAGCTAACTGGAACACGCAGGGAGCATGGTTTGGGATTAAATATGGGGTGGATCTTTCCTCATTTGAGGGTATAATAAATGCAGGATTAAATGCTCTTACATTTGGTTTACCTTCCATTTTTATCTTCCTTTTTGTATATTTTGGGTTTGCATTTATTCTAATAATGCTCTATTTTTTAATAAAGAATTTACGGAATAAACAGCTTCTCTTCATTTTCCTTGCAGTTGGTTTGAACTATGCCTATTTAACGATATATATCACCACTCCTCGTGTTATAATGTATTTTTTTTATATTCTATTATATATTGGAGCTCTCCCTCTAGGGATATTTCTTGTAAAATTAGAGAATAAGGATGTTACCACCATTAAGAAAACCAATTATTTATTATACACTTATCTTATCTCCTATGTGTTAAGGGGATTAGATACATTATCAATTATTTATTTAGTTTATCAAATCTATAATTATTTACCTCATTTTAGTGATGTTGATACAATAATTTCTATATTTGCTCAAACGCTTAATCCCATAATCTTAACCATAACTTTCATATTAATAGTAATAAATGAAGGTTCTCTTGTACTTATCTTAATTAGTAATAAAGATTTATTATCCTTCAAATTGAAAGGCAATCAGGATAATTTTAATAGAAAAATAAACAATGATAAATCTTTTAAAGAAAATGGTAAATTTCAAAAAAGTAAAAAAGATAAATAGAATGGATAGAATCAACTAGTAAAATGAATAGGAAAAAATTATGTATAAACTAGACCGAATTGACAAATGGTTTTTACTCATATTAACCATAGGAATTATTCTTAGAATATTGGCATTAGTAAATGTAGATCCCGCTCTTGATTCATATACTTATTATGCTGCTGCTAAGAATATTCTAAATTGTGATTATAATTCTTTTCGCGCACCTGGATTTCCTATTTTTCTTATTCCGTTCCTTCTTATACCTTATAATTATATTTTCATTATAGCTCCAGAATCTAAAATATTACTTGTCACATTACAAAATCCCCATCTTATTTTAACCGCTCAAATCGCATCATTATTTGCTGGATTGCTTCTAATTATTTATTCTTATGTTATTTTTTCAAAAGTAGCACTTAAATTACCTAATGAAACGAAAACTATAAAAACGAAAACCATATCCTCAGGAAATATTAAGTTATTGGGACTTTTCGTGAGTATTTTAATTTCTCTTTCTCTTCCCTTTATAATAAATTCCGCTCAAGGATTAAGAGAACAGCTTTTATCGCTCTTAATCATCATAATTTTTTATTATATTCTTATTAAAGAAGAATTAACTCTTCGAAATAATATTGTCTTAGCCCTCTCTATAAGCTTTTTAACTCTAACACATATAACTGGGGGCTTATTCATTACTGGAGGCATTTTGTTGTTTTTTCTTGTTTCTAAATTGAAATGGTTCAAATATAAAAACATCTCCAATAAGAAAATACTAGTTATTATTCTGACAACCATTCTTTCTTTTTTTTTATGGGCATGGTTTTGTGATTTTAAATTTCATGATCCCCTCTATAGTTTGCAAGTTCAACGAAATTTTTTCAAAAATGCATATAATCTTGATTTATCTTCCCCTTCTAATCTAATTTCTGCATTACTTAATGGACTACTTAATGGGATTCCCTCTGAGTTTTATCTTATGTTTTTATTTAATGGTGTAGTTTTTATGCTCTTAGTTTTATATATTCTACTTAGAAATCTTCGAGAAAGACAATTTCTTTTTATTTTTTTAGTTGTTGGCTCAAATCTTACTTATTTAAGTATTTTCATGGCAATACCGGGAGATATCAGGCTAATCATGTATTTCTTTCCACTCTTAATATATTTAGGAAGCATTCCTCTCAATAAGATTATTACCAAAGCAGATAAAAGCAGTCTTAAAAAAATATATCTTTTCTTAATTTTATTTATAACCTCATTTTCTTTTCGAGGATTAACCAGTATTGATTTCTTTAGACCATTTTTTAAAAGTCCTCTCTCAAATGCATTCTATTGGATTTTAATCCTTATTAACGAACTTTCGCTTCTCATTTTTATCATAAAATATCGAAAAATTATTTTTTAGGTTTCAAAAAACAATTCCTAATTTTAATCAAATTAATAATAAAACCCAATTATCTAATAAAAATAAAAATTATTATTCCTTCAAATATTGTATAATATGAGGTTCTTTTATTGAAAAAAAAGATTTATAATATTGATTTTGCCTTTTTCATCCTATTAATAATAGCAATATTAGTGAGGATTTTTTATATGTTTGATCTACCCTTAGGTCATGATACACCATCATATATGAAAGCCGCTACTAGTATCATTTATACTAACTATGATTCTTTTCGCCCGCCAGCCTATCCATTATTAATTGCACTTATTTTTCTCTTAATTAGAATATTTATTCCAAGTAATGATTTCATCATAACTTACAATTCTCTTGCTCTATCAGCAAGATTGGCGTCTCTCGTTTCCGGAGTTCTTTTAATCGTCTGTTCTTATTATGTATTTAGTAAAGCAGCAATGAGATTACTGTCTGAAGAGAAAAAAAAGGAAATATCGAAATATATAGGTTTTATCGTGAGTTTTTTTCTCAGTTTTTCATTCTATTTCATAGGTTATTCTGCAATTGGTATGAGAGAATGTTTTTTATCTGTTTTAATAGTACTCTTATTTTATTTTATTATCATAAAAGAACAAATGAACCTAAAAGATAATCTCAGTTTAGCATTTTTAATTTCATGGTTAACTCTTACATTATTAACTGCGGGACTTCTGAGCATAGCTGGACTAATCCTATTTTATATCATTTCAAAAATAAAAAGGTTTCAATTCAAATTTAGCACCATTTCGAAAAAAAAACTTTTATTACTTATAACTTCATTTCTAATTACCTTTCTGTTTTGGGTAATATTCAGTATTTACAAGTGGGACGATCCCTTTTATAATTGGCAGACACAAACTTCAATTATCAAGACATTTGAAAATACTGAGATATCTTCAATTGCCTTTTCACTCAAAATGATCTTAGAAACAATACTACATAGCATCATTATTGGAATTCCTAAGGAATTTCGTTTACTATTTAAATTGCTGGGCTTCATTTTTTCTCTCATATTCCTTTATGTTTTACTAAAGAATTTTAAGAAGAAACCGTTAGTATTTATTTTTTTCTTTGTTGGTACGCATTTTGCGTTCTTAAGCATTTTTTATTCCTTTGGTTCACTCGATTATCGCTTTATCATGTATTTCTTTCCGCTCTTAATCTTCCTGGGAGCTCTTCCTCTGGGAAGAATATTTTATTCTGCAATTAATGAACAACAAAAGAATAGCTTTCCAACAATTATATTGTTTCTATTATTTTTTCTCACTCTTTACTTGCGAGGATTATCTTCAATTACGGGTGATATCTTCTATAGGATTTATATTATTATCAATGAACTCACAATATTTTCAATTCTTATATTATATAGAAATCGTATATATTACTCTTTTGACATTTAATTTTCATATTTGAATAATTGTTTCTGCTAAAATAAAACATTCTAAGCTAATCCTGCTAGATAATCTTCATTATATGTTTTTAAATTAAATTGAAAGAGAAAAAAATTCAAAAGAACATTGATTTTCATACATTAAGGTATTTCTAAATTTAAGAAAATCACGGGTTATCAAAAGTTTTTAATTTTTTTGTTCTTTATCAAGAACATATTTAATACTTAATTTCTCATAAGGTTTATATTTTGGCTATAAAATTTGAAAATATAGATTATTATTTCTGGGCAATCTTATTCTTTGGAGCGCTCTTAAGATTAATTTCACTCTTCATAATTCCTATAGGTCCTGATTATGTTTCTTTTGTTGCTGGAACAAAAGGAATTATTGAATTTGATTATTTTAGATATGATACATTCAGACCCCCTGGATTCTCGCTTATCATTGTTCCATTCTTATTTCTAACTATGAATAATTATATTTTGGCGTCAAAATTAGCTTCATTTTTTATGAGTATCATTTTGATATATTATTCCTATTATGTATTTACTGAAGCCTCAAAACAACTTTATGTTCAAACTAATGAAAAACGAGAATATAAAGCCAAGTTGATTGGTTTGCTCGTATGCATCTTAATCTCAGTAAATTTGTATTTTGTTGTAAATACAGGGAGAGGTTTACGCGAAGATCTTCTTACGTTACTATTCATTTTAGGTTTTTATTATTCAATAATTAAGAAAGAAATGAATATGAAAGATAATATATTATTAGCTCTTGTTATGACTCTTCTTACTTTAACATTACTTAGCGCGGGGCTCTTCTTCTCTGCGGGATTGCTCCTCTATTATTTACTTTCCAAGATAAAAAAATTGAAAATTAAACCTCTCTCTAATAAGAAGATAATCATAGTTCTTTTCGTGGTGGGTATTTCTTTTACTTTTTGGGCATGCTTTTCTGCTATTGCTGCGGGTAATCCTTTATATAATTGGTCAAGACAAGGAAGTTTCTTTAAAGATAAACATAATCTTGATATGTCTTCGCTTGATGGATTAATTGATGCATTAATCAATGCAGTACTTTTAGGAATTCCTTTTGAGATTTATTTTTTGTTTCTTTTAATTAGTTTAGTTTTTACTCTCCTCGTATTTTATATTATAATAAAGAATTTCAAGCAAAAACAAGTTCTTCTCATCTTTTTGGTTGTTGGAATCAATTTTCTCTATATAAGCATTTTCATGGCTCCAAGTAAGGTACTTCTCATTCCAAATCACCCCCGAGTAATGATCTACCTCTTTCCGTTTATTTTTTATTTAGGGACAATCCCCCTAGTAAATATATTTGTGAAATATCAAACTAAATACGAAAAAGATTCAAATGATAAGAAATCAATAAATATGATTCGCCTATTTTTTCTGTTCTTAATATCATATTCTCTACAAGGATTTCTTTATTGGTTTGATTATCACGGTTTTCCACCCCCATTACACTTTGCAATCTTACCAATCTATTTAACTGATGAGATTGTTCTCATTATCTATTTACTAAAGAGTAAGCATATTAATTACTCTAAAATAAGGAGGTTAGATGAATTATAAATTATCGTGTATAAAATTTTCCTCGACCCCTATATTAATGATAATCTAAAAGGAGATCTTTATCCCTTAAGTTAAGAGAAAAATCCTTTCGGTAAGTTTTAATTTTTTATTTAATTATCAAAAGAAAAAAATCATAAGAACTAATTGAAGAGATATGAATTTGAGAGAAAAAATTGATGTTATAGATCTCTATTTTATAGCAAGTTTAGTGATTGGTAGTATTGTGAGAGTTATTTCACTCTTTACCCTTCCTTTAAATCTTGATTCATATCCTTTTATTAGAGCTGCGATGGGAATCTTAGAACTTGACTATAATCGCTATGGTACATTCCGCCCACCAGGATTTCCTCTTTTAATAGTTCCGTATCTTCTAATAAGTGGGAATGGAGAAATTGCTGCAAAATTAGCTTCTCTCACATCAAGCATATTATTACTAATAAGTTCCTATGTAGTATTTCGAGATGCTTCCTTAAAACTCTTTGATGATAAAGAAAGTAGCAAACAAAAAGCCAGATATACTGGCTTTTTAGTAAGTTTATTACTCTCAATAAATATTTATTTTATGATACATCCGGGATATGGAATCCGTGAAGAATATTTAACAATACTCTGTATGCTGGTCTTTTATTTCACGATTATAAAAACACAAATTTCGTTGAAATATAATATTTGCTTAGCATGTTTAATCTCATTGTTAACCCTTACGCTTCTCACTGCGGGCTTATTTTTTGTAGGAGGAATCATTTTGTTTTTTCTTATTTCTAAATTAAAATGGTTTAAATTTAAACCAATAAAAACCAAAAAAATATTAATCATTCTTATTAGCTTTTCTCTAACATTTCTGTTATGGGCTTTATTCAGTTCTTTCACGTGGGGCGATCCGCTCTATAATTGGCAACATCAGAGCAACTTTTTTCTAAATTTTTACAAAATGGAACTCAATTCTCTAGAAAATATTATAGATGCCTTAATAAATGCGTTAATTGGGGGTATTCCGTATGAATTTTATTATTTTTTCTTTTTTAGTAGTATGCTCTTCGTAATTTTGGCAATTTATCTTCTTATAAAGAATATACGACGGAAGCAATTTCTTTTCCTTTTTTTTGTCATGGGACTTAATCTTTTATATTTAAGCGTGTTTATTGCTCCAAGTAAGTTAATTAACGTTCCAAATAGTTCACGAGTAATGGTCTATCTATTTCCATTTCTCTACTATCTAGGAGCAATTCCCTTAGCTAATATATTTGTGGAAATTAATAATTCTAAAAAATATAATTTGCAACTAATTTATCTTTTCTATATTATATTTCTCATAACCTATGTTGTAAAAGGAATACCATTCATAATGTATTTAGGATATGGGGGATATCCATTCCCTCCTTCTCTACTATACTTGATTTTTGTGATTATAAATGAACTTTCATTAATTATTGTAGTCATCAAAACAAGAGATATTACATTTCCTTTCAGCAATTCTATTGATAAAGATGCTTTAAATTCTAATTTTAGAAAAAATGAAGAAATTAGGTAAATTAATTTGTCTGATGTGAATTATAACTTTCTTCTCTCGTTAGTAATTATTCTTATTGGATTTTTATTAAAACATTTTCAAATAATAAAAGAAAAAAATGGAAAAATAATTGCTAAAATTATTTTTACCATCACACTTCCATCTGTTATTTTTAGAACAATTTCCGCTATAACAATTACTCCTCAACTCTTTTTATTGGCAATAATTCCTATTTTCTATGCACTTTTCATTTTGGGTGTTTCTTATTTAATTTTTCGGAATAGAGAAAAAAGTATAAAAGGCTTATCCTTAATGTGTGTGATTGGGTTTAACGTAGTTCATTTAGCATTTCCATTAATTGAAGGGATATGGGGTTCAGAAGGCCTTAAATATATTGCTATGTTCGATATAGGAAACGGTTTTGTGATCTTTCTTATGAGCTATTTAGTCGGCTCATTTTTTTCACCTAAGAATGATGAATTTGAACAACGAGAACTTCTTAAAAGAAGCACCAAAAAGGTGCTCACATCTGGTCCTTTAATTGCGTATTTAATCGCCTTACCTTTCAATCTTTTTGGTATTATTGTTCCTACATTAATATCTGATATAATAAATAAATTTGCAGACGCTAATAGCGCCTTAACTCTCTTATTGCTAGGCATTTTTTTAAGTTTTAAATTCGAAAAATCGCAATGGAAAAAAGTCTTATCTGTCTTAGGAATTCGATATTCGCTTGGTTTATTAGTGGGTTTAATACTGTTTTTTATTTTACCATTTGAATTGCTATATCGGGGGATACTATTAATTGCATTAATACTTCCCATTGGTTTAGCTGTTATTGCATTTACCGTGGAATTTGAGTATAATGAACAAATAGCAGGTATCTTAGCAAACCTCTCAATTGTTATTTCTTTTGTTTTAATGTGGTTTCTTATCTTAATTCTCGGATTTGGCTGAATCCCTATAATATTGGCAAAGTGTTTTGAACTACTCCACCATAAATGGTGGAGATTCATCTTTCGCAAGACGAAGTTCCTTGTTCCTCGAGGTGTGCCGATACAGATTCGTGAGAATACTGATGGGTCTTACCTCCTCTCCGAAGGCGTGACTTCTCGTAGTCCCTACGGTAGGGGTATCATCATGGATGATCATGAGCGGGTTCTCGGACACTAACGCGAGAAGCCCTTTATACAGAAGGTTAAGGGAGGCGTTTACATCCCTGTCGTGATGCGTTCCGCAATGGGAACATGTCCACTCTCTCATGTCCAGTGTGAGGTGATTGGTTTTCTCACCACATGCGGAACAGAGTTGAGAAGACGGATGAAA
>SHMU01000037.1 GCA_008080765.1 Promethearchaeota archaeon
TGTATCTTATCGTCGATAACGCCCCCGCTCACCGAGCAAAAAAGGTAGCCCGGTTTGTGGAGCGCGTGAAACGATTGTAATTAATATTTCTTCCCCCTATTGTCCGGATCTCAATCCCATTGAACTTCTCTGGCGTCAAATTAAATCAGAAGCCGTATATAACACCTTCTACGAATTTTTTGAGGGTTTTCAGAGCTCCTTACCTTTCATTTAAGGAACTTTAACGCAGAAAAGGTAAAAAGTATTTATAATGTAGAAAAGTACGGGGTGATTACATGGTAAATTATTTATGCAAAAGACTATAATAAAGGGGTTTTTATCCTGACAGAGAAAAAAAATACTTCAATTTGATATGTTTTTAACTGAAATGAAATACAAAATGTAGTATGAAATGAGAAAAGTAAATGAAAAGTAAGAAATAGAAGTGAATGAGAATCATTTGTGCTTTCGGCAGTATTTTACAAGCTTTTGAGAGTTTTCCAGAATAATTTAGAGCTTAATAATTCTTTGGTATCCAGATATAATCAATTTAATCATAGAATCCGTTTTTCTTTAATTTTAAATTAAGGGCTCCAATCGTTTTCGGATATTTTTCTATCTTATTATCTCTAAGATCTAGATTTGATAGTCTTATCTTATTCAATACCTCGGGCACTTCCTTGAATAAATTATTATTCAGTCTTAGGGAAAAAAGATATTTTATGTTTCCAATGCTCTCGGGTAGTTTTTCAAGTTTGTTTCCTCCAAGAAAAAGCTCCCCTAAGTCCTTAATTTTACCAATGCACTCTGGAAGACTTTTAAGCTTATTATTCTCTATCGAAAGCCTATCTAATTTATCTAATTGACAAAACGTATTGGGAAGTTCTGCTAAGTCATTATCTTCGAGGAATAGTGTTTCTAAATTCCTTAAATTCCCTATACATTCAGGAATTGATGAGATTTGATTATTACTTAATTGTAATCCCTTTAAACTTGATATAGCACAAATATGAATGGGGAAATTCTTTAATTTAGCATTTACTAAACTTAATGATTTAAGATTAGGTAAATACGCTAAATTTTCCGGTAATTTTTTAATTGAACTTTTTGTAATAGATAAATCTCTCAATTTTCTTAGATCTCCAATAGATTCTGGAAATGATTCTATTTCCGGTTCATGAATAAATATTATTTCAAGATCTCTCAGAAGTTCTATTTCACGAGGGATTTTTGTAATTCCACAACTATTTAGTGAAAGATCGAAAATTCGGTTTTCATTATTAATTCTAAATCTACAAGGTCTGTTTTTAGCTAGCATATCAATTTTTCTTATAAAGTCAATTTCCTCTAATGGTATACCTTGCTTTTTAAATTCATTATATCTATTCTCTTCCAATATAAATCACTTATGAAAGTAATTACTAAGTCTTTATTTAATTTTTTTATTAAAATCTAAAATCTGAACTGGATAATTCTAATTGTTTCATTAGATTAGTATTAGATGATATTAAAAACCATGAAATCAACTTGCGGGTGTCAATGTTATTCTGATCGAGACGATAATCATCAAATCTTTTCCGTTCACTTTCAATCCAATAATCCTTGGGAAATTCTCCCTTAAAAATCATAGAAAGTCTATTATTAAATCTAGTCTGCCAAGTTATTCCTTGTTTTATTAATTCATCCCCTTCTAAACCCTTAAAACTATTAGTAATATCATTGTGAACAAATGATGAATAAGAACGACTTTTTGGAAGAGGGAGGGTTGCTAAGAATATACATTTATATTTGTTCTCCACACCTTCCCCTGTTAGCCAGTGATGGAGGTCAAAATCTCCTGACATCCACTCGCGAATTTTAGGATTTCCATCTGCATCTTCCATACGTTCCCCATTATAAGGATTAATGAAATCTAATAAGACCGCCCATATAATCTTTTGGAGTTTTTTCGCTTCCCGAATTTTAGTTTCAGGATTTTTATTATGCCATGTTTCAAAATAATGATCTCTAAAGTTGGCATAAGTATTGGGATCGCTTTCCACATAAGATGCCCAAATCTGAGCGGGAAGCTCATATTCTACATAATATTTTAAAAGCATATCAAAGAAGCCACTTTCAAGATACTTCTTTGCAAAATCTTTATTCTTTTTATATCTACTATTTTCAAAATAATTTTTTATATCATCATAATTTTGTGGATTAATTTCTCTTAATTCTTCAGGACTTTTTCCTATTAAAGTGTCAATATTTTCAAGTATTTCTTCACTAAACTTATCTTTTAATTCTTGATCTAGCAAGACTTTTCCATCTGGAGCTCTCTTTGCTACTTTTTTTCCTGAAAGAATTTCTGCCAGAGTTAAATAGATCTGGGGATTTTGAGTAATTCCTTCTAATAATGCAAGGAATTCGAAATTATTAAGATCATTAGGATCAATTTTTCTGATTACTGCTGCTAAGGGGGAGTTTAATGATACCCCTTCAAAAGATAGTAAAAAGGAATTTCTCCCCTTTTTATTACTAGATGATTGAAAATTGTTCAGAATTTTATTTATTAATCTATCATCTCTAATTTCATGAGAGGCTGCTGCTTGTTCAGCTATAACTTGAATTATATCTTGTTTAGGATCATAGTCCAAATCAACCAATTGGGAAAAGTCTTTTATCATATTCCCTTTAAAGAGTATCTTATAATTAGTCAGAGGATTAAGCCCATAGACCTGTCGAATATCATCCAAAATATCATTGAATTCTTGATTAGGATTAATATCTACTGATGCGAGAGCTAATTCAGGAAGTGCCCCAACTAGTCTCAATTTAGCATTTTCAATAATAACCTCTTTAGAATAGATGTGGGAATTATCTACTCCTACTGAGATGGGGACTTTTCCACGCGTCAAATATATTCCAACGTCCATAATTGGTGTGATGATGCTTTTTGCGATTTCAATATCTTTTTTATTACCTTTCGCATTTTCCATAGTAATTGCTAGCAAATCAGCCGGTGAATTTACCTTTCCCTCAAGGAGTAATTGCGTTAGTTGGGTGTGGAAGGGTGTGCCAAGCTTAATGCTATTAAGAGTGTCTAAATTAACTTCTCTTCCGTTGAAATTCCTTAATAGATACCGCATGTGTATTACGGATTGAATATGATCGGTGCTGAGCCATTCCAAGTAGAAGTCCGATTTTCTACGAAAGTCTCGTAAGTTTTTTGGCATTAAAAGCTCCATTACAGCGGAGGGTTTTACATCGCCCTCCATTTGCCCAAAGATACTCTTTAGATTCGCCCCATTCAAGATATATACAAAATTCTTCACTTCCTCATTGAGGAAATGCTCAAGCTCTATATAGGTAGCGTTTGACTGTATGAGTAAGAGTTCTGACCAGAGGACAAGTTTCTTCATCTCAGTGATACTGTTATTGACTCTGAATGTATCCCTTACAACATCTTTGGAAACTTGGCATAGGGGTAATGGTGGGCATGATATATAAGCTCAATAGTATTATGTAAAACGCATCAAATCGAATATATCTTAAGCTTCGATACTCATTTCGAGGGATTTCTTAAAAGAATAGTTCACATATGATAATTTCCCTAAATAAAAGAGCAAAAAGAAAATCTTCATACAAAATATTGATTATGCTAACCCCTCAAACGTTAGCATTAAATCCTAATCTTTATATTATTTCTCACATCAAAAAAAATGTTATAAGAAAGAAAAATGTTAGAAATAAATAGTTGAATGTAGTTTATTTAATCTTGCTGCTTGGTTAATTTTTTCGCCAAGTCTCGCTTATCTTAAGCTAATTCCTTTTAAAAATAAAATATTCTGTGATTTTGAAGACTTTTGTTGAACCTTTTTCATACTAAAAGAGAAAAAAACAATTCAATTTTTAATGTTATTTACTGAAATGAAATAACAAATAAATTATGAAATGAGAAAGGTGAATGAAAAATAAGAAATAGAAATGAAAGAGAATTATTTGTGCTTTCGGCAGTATTCGACAAACTTTTGAGCTTTAAATGCACAGCCATCTCGATCTAAACCACCCAATCTCTTAATCAAATCAGGATCTATGTTATTTCCCCCTAAATAGAGCTCTCGTAATTGTGTTAAGTTTTCTAATCCCTTTAGTTCTGTAATCTGATTATTTCTTAAATCTAAGTTTTTTAAATTATTTAGGTTCTGTAATCCCGTTATTTCCGAAATGTGATTATCGTTTAAAGCTAAAATAAGTAAATTAGGTAAGGAGTCTAGATTTTTGAGTTCACTAATCTTATTATTCCTCAATACTAATGAAGTTAAATTGTTTAGATTCTCAAGCCCGCGAATTTCAGAGATTTTATTTTTTCTAAGTCCTAAAAGACGTAAACTTTGTAAGTGTGAGAGATTTTTAATTTCCATAATATTATTTCCACTAAGAAATAAATGTTGTAACTTTGTTAGGCGGTCTAATCCGTGAATTTCTGAAATGTGGTTCGCAGATAGTTTTAATATTTCCAAGTTTTTTAAGGTTGATAACCCCTCAATCTTTGTAATGTTATTATAAGTTAAATTAAGTTCTTTTAAATTTACTAATGAGTCTACTCCCTGAATCTTGCTGATTGAATTTCCATCCAAATTTAACCTAGCCAAATTTACAAGAGAATCCAACCCTTTAATTTCTTGAATATTGTTTTTTTGTAAATCTAAGGTACGTAAACTGATTAAATTATCTAGATTTGCAATTTCTTGAATATTGTTTTCTACTAAGAATAACGATTTTGCTTCAGTGAGATTTTCTAAGTTTTCTATTTCACTCATTGATTTAATATTTAAACAAGGTCCTAAACTAAGCTTTCCTCTCCGCACTTCATATTTCTTACCTTTTATAATTACATGTTCCATAACCCATCACTTTTATAGGTAATTTTTATTGTAGTATTTTCTATAAAAATATTTTATTCCTTTAGGTTTTAAATTTTCTATTTCCAATCAGGTATCGCACACTCTCCTATCAAATTCCCATTGGCATTAAAATACTCTAAATATGCTTCATAAGTATCCATTCTTTTGACGTCATCTATATAGAACGTATCTACGGGATAAGCTGTATGTAAACGACCTTTCGGCCAATCAGGGTTGGTCCCATCATCAATCATTAATTGTAAGTATCTAATTCTATCTTCGCCTTCAAACCTGAATGCATAGCCCAACATAATTCCATCATACACTTCTTCCATAACTACACCTTCTTGAGTTCCAATTATATTAGATATGAAATCTGCTATCTTTTCTGGTGTGTTAAGATTGGGATGCAATCTCGTAAAGTCCTCCAAGTGAGCAACAAAGATATGGACTATACCATAGCCTTTTCGTTTATTTGGTGTAAATTTGTTCTCCCCAAAATTTAAGTAAATTTCATTTGGGACATATATATTGGCATCAAGATCATTCTTAAGATGATTCTTACATTCGGCTCTATATAATATATCCGTGTTTTCTAATTTTTCTCCTCCATATGTAAATGTCTCCTCGACTACTTTATTAAGAAGCTCTCTATAAGTACTGAACTTATAATTTATATCAATATCATTGCTAAAGATTTTTTGGATTAAATGCCCAATTATGACCCCTTTTTCAGAATTATCTTTATCATTTAGAATACCTTTTCTCTCTAAGTGTTCATATAATTTACTATTTTCATAATATTTATGTACGCATATAAATACTTCCCTTAAAATATCAAATTCTTGTTCATTAGACAGCGAGAAGGGATTATGTTTATTTAATGGAAGATGTGGATTATATAAATCTCTATATAAATATGAAAAGATCTTTTCAAATAATCCAATTGAATAACCAGAAAGAATATTTTCTGATATGAAATTGTTACATTCTCTTAATAGATTTTTTTTAATATTTCTAAAATCATTTGGATTTCCAACTATTCCAGCTGTTAATGGATTGAAGTATTGTATTTTATTCATTATATCAAACATAATTTCAAGAGAATCCCCCGATGTAATAGTTGTAAGACTTAACATTAATTCTCTATGGATATCATTGTGACCATAAACATTAGTTATAATTTCTGAGAGTTGATTAACAAAATTACGAATGAGATTAACTTCTTGTGTCATTCCGAGTGCTTGAATATAAGGAACTCTGCCCTTTTTTGCCATTTCGATGAGTCCTGAAATTCCTTGCTCGGAGAAGCCCACCACCTGTCCGATGATTTGATCGCTTCTCACCATTCCAGAATCAACTTTCTCATTATTATATCCTTTTGTCTTATATCCCGTAATCTCTCCATTCTCATTTTTGAGAACTTCAACCACACCATGCATTACTTTTACGCCATTCTCATTGTAAAAGATGATGGTGTTCCCTTTTTCATAGACTTCGCCGAATGCCTTTTCGATGTAAGCTACTTTCGCGCCGGGTGCGATTTTACCCAGCATAGAGCGCCCGATGCATTTTGCAACTCCCAATTTTTTATGATTTTGTTGGGCATTTTCTATAAACACTTTAATAAAGTCCGCCTCAGAATTGGCATAGGCGACGGTGGCAAAACTTCGCAGTTCTTGCCGCTTCTGAAGTGCGAATTTCTCATAGCCACGTGTTAATCCAAATATTCCGACAGCCTTTTTGCCATTGTGCATGTGCTCATATCGTTTCATCAAATCTGATTTGATGAGATTTCCATCTTCGTCTTGTCCATAAACGTCCTTGAGATCCTTTCCGTTCTCTAATTCCTTAATTTTACTTGTTTCTTCATCAAGAATTTGATGACTTTCCTTGTAGCTAAGCCCAGACAAACCTAACACGTGTTCAGCCCAGAGATTAAAGCGTTCTTTGAATTTTGCTTTTATTTTATCCAGCTTTGAGGTTGATTCTTCTAATTTCTGACCTGCTTTTGTATCTTGAGATTGTGGAATGGGTTCGACTTTCTTATCAACATTAGAATCAATGCCTGACTTAGCATCGGAAGCTTTAAGTAAGGTTTTAGCTGTAGTTGCCAAGGTATTAAGATCTGTATCGATATTTTTACCATCTAAAAGATCTATTGCGTTTGAAGCTAATTCCTTTGAGGTTTGATGTTTTTGGGCAGCCTGTTTAACTCCCGTATAAATTTTTTGCTCGAGGGACTCTTTTATACATACCTCATAAGAAGTGCTGATAAGATTAGATATGCCCGCCAGTGAAACACCCCCGAAAAATAAAGAGCTCGCAGCGATAATAACGCTGGATGCCATCTTTAAGTTGTTGCGTACTTCAATCTTTCGCTCAAGTGTGGCAATTTCTGCCTTCTTTTGCTGTAGTTCTGCATTGATATCATCCATTATCTCTTGTTTGTTGTCAACATCTAAATTATTCGTAGTATCTGCTTCTATAGTTAATTTGGCAACGTCTTCATTCAATTTAGCGATTTTCTGTTGTTTTTTATTCATGGAAGCATCACACATTGAATCTATGCTCAATTTTTCTTTTGCACTGGTTGCCAATGTAGATAACCAAAAGCCAAGTGACTCAGAACCGCCGAGTTCCCGAACTAGCGTTTCCACGATCCCCTCCACAATGTTATCAATAACAATCTCTTCGATCATCTCCGAGATGGGTGCTACTACAATTGCCTTAAATACCGCCTCAAAAAGCGTTTGCGCGAGACTTTTCGTCATTTTTTCACCTGCCTTTTTTGCAGCTTCATAGGATTTATAGGTTTCAAAGATCATCGCGGGTGCAGAGGCGATAGTAGACATCATGGTAAGCACCTCTGTATAGCCGATTTCGGCGATCATATTGCTCGAAACCTCCGCAAAGGTATACTGGTGGATTTGATCCATAACCGCATAATGACCTACTTGCGCTAAGGCTAAGCCTGATGTTTCAGGGGTAAGCGGAACGAAACGATGGAAGTTCACTTCAATGAAATAATACATGTGAGAAGGTACATTTTCCGCATCAAACCCGATGAAATCCAAATATTTCTCAGAAGTTTCAGCAAGTTCCTCTAAGGATTGAGTAAAGAAGAGATTCCCACCAACGACTTCATACATATCCTCAGGAACGGTAATTGTATCTATGGTGCGAATTCCGTGATTAATACTAAGCTTAATGGAGATTATAGGATAGCCGAATGTTTTATTAAATGCTAAGGGTACTTTTGCCTTGTATTTAAGGTGTTCCAATACAGATAACCCATACGCGTTCATTCCCATAGATCCCACCGAGTCCGCATGTCTTACAATAATGCCTAAATGTCCTGGTGAGATTATTCCTAACTCATTTAATAAATTATAGCGCGGTTCACTTAACACAATTGGCTGGAAGAGTGGGGAAATGGGTGAGGAAGGTGTTCGTTCTTCAAAAATATAGCGTACTACACCATCATATGCGATAGGGCGAATCTCATCTAAAACTGGTTCTATATCTCCGAAAATTGCATTCATAGCCCTGCTTGCACCAGTGATCTTCTGCTCTATATATCCTAAAGTGTTATATTGATAGGTATCAGACATGATGGGAATGCCAAACCATTCGTGATAATAGGTGTAAAACGGATAATCGTTATAACTATAAAGAGCAGTGGTAAATTGCTCATAGTCAATATTAGTATAATCAAAATCAAGGCCGAAATAAAGGTAAGGATTGGTACCCAAGGTGGCAACATAAGCAATAAGTCCAAGTCCTGCCATATCTGTCCTCATCTCGTTTGCTGGGGATGCAATCACTTCCGCAGTATAATCATGTCCCGTAGGACCTCCATGTATCATCGTATAATACGCACCTGGATGACCTTTTAAAGCAGCCATAGAACTATCGCGACTAAGTCGATCACACACCGCCCTATCGTTCAATGGAATAGTTATTCTACTTCCTAAGGTGTAAAAGGTTTGTGCGGTTGTTTCAGCTGCACTGATCGCTGCCTTTTCGTCCATGAAATATTTCGTCAATATTGAATAAGTGAGAATGAATGCTGTCCCACTTAAAGCTGTTAATATCGGAATACATTTGAAAATGGTTCCTACGATAATGGAAGTATAGGTAATAAAGACTTGTTCGGCAAAATCTCCCCACATTTGCTCACCAAATACTTCCCATGCTGTATTATAGGTTTCCCGACGGGCTTCCGCAAATAAGACGGGATATTTTTGCATAGATAAGGTAGATTTATACAACTCGAAAATAGAATCCTGCTCTTCTAGTGAGACCACATCCATTATGTGATCGATGAAGAACTCTCTTATGGCATCGCAAAACGGATACCTAAGACTGGTCACGGCAATTGTAAAGATCTCTTTTGCATCATATCCCCACCCATTTCCAACAATCGTATAGGGTTTGACATCATGGACACCATCATAATTATATACCATTGAATATACCAGATAGGAGCCATCAGCCATGGGACTTGGAGAAAGCACATATACAGTATCATAGAATCCATCTCCCAGACCTTCACCGAAATTATCACTATCATAATAGAGATAATGTCCAGCAACTTTGAAATTGAGCATAAATGCGAGTTTGTCATTAGAAATATAAACCCCATCGGGTGGAGTGATAAATACACCCGTCACTTCGAATTGAGATGCATGAATACATCCAGGATAACTAAAATCATCTCCATATGCATATAAAACCGAGCTTCTGGTAAGTAAAGTAATGGTAATAGTACGTTCATAATAATTGGTGGTATATTCGGAATAAGTATCATTTGCCACGGTTAGAGAATCATAATAAATAGGCACATTATCTTTTCCCCATGTTGGACATTCCCATGAGATATTGGCAGGAGAGGCGAAAGGAACAAATGGATTAAAAGTCACCTCTTGCTCTTGACCCGTGTCAATATTAGTAATCGTATTTTCTTCTAAAATATCTCCAAAGAGTAATTCACTTTGAGGATTCATATCATCCTCGGAGAAATCATCCTTATAAACACGTTCTTCGACGATCTTACCTTCTTCCCAATCGCGATAAATTAGTTGATCATTAATAAGCTCTTGATTATATTGCTTAATATCATGAAGGATGAATTTACGATAAGTAAGCAGTACAGTAGCAAAATCTCGGAAACAAGCTAAAAAGAGAAGCTTTTTGAGAGTGTCCATTTGAAGAAAACTCAAAACTGCTTGATCTAAGACATCCTCGGTGAGCAGAGGATTAAAGAGGGGATCTTCTTGGACTCCCTTGAATAATCGCTCTATTTTTGAGTTTAAAATATCTGATGCACATGTTTCCTTTGCTGCAATAAGGAATTTCATCGTTTTTGTAATTTCATGCTTGATATTTACATCATATTTTTGATAAACTACTTCTTGGTCAGCATATCCATCCTTATCATAGTCCATTCTCACACTATAATAATCTTTTTTAATAGTTTGAGTGAGTTCTCTTTCAGATTCAATAACCTTCTTACCAAAATAGTTTAATTGATAGGAAGAATCGAGTGCTGAGGTGAGACTGCCTTGTAGATTGAATGGATCAAATACTGATGCCATGAATCCATCCATTGTAGTATCCTTTAGATCAAACCAAAGAGTTTCCAACTTCTCATCTTCAGTAAATTCAATCTTGCGCTCAATTGAGTGAAATTCTTGAATAACTGTGTGCCACACTAAGAGTCCTTCTTCATTCTCACAGCCGTATTTAATGATATCAATGCTATAATCTTTATCTATATCAATCGTCTGTTTATATTCGGGTGTACCATCACTATCCAAATCTCCTTGATAAATAATATTGAAAGGATCATAAAAGCGCTCAAAGAGAGTAAACATTGCCGATTTTCCATATTGATAGAACTTATAGTCAGCGGAAATCTTAGGATTATGACAATAGGAAATTGGGTTGAATTCTGTATAATCACTAACCATTAGCTCAGCACTTTCTCCCGCAATCACTCTCTCAACACCCTCCATAATTACAGACGAGAATGAAATATTCAAAGAACTATAGAATGATTCTTGCACTTCTTTAATGGTATAAGTCCCGAAGTAATCATTCCAGAACTCATCTATTAAATAAAGTTCTGAGTATGAAGAGACGGGACCTTTAGTGAAATTAATAATTACTGAAATAGTATCAAATGCATCCAATAGTCCATCGGTTTCGTTAAGATCGATGATAGTGATGCATTCATGTTCTATATCAAATATGACCTCAAAATTTGTGTTGTTGACAAGTTCTTCACTTTCAAAATTGGGTTTAATGCCCACAACTCCGTATAAACCTACATTCTCAAAATCATTAATGAGTGAATAATTGCCCGGATAGTCGGCAATTGATAGATTAAAAGCATAAACCTCCGTTTCATTATATACCTCAAAATTTTCTTGATAATATTGGACAACTCTATATTCAGCAGCTAAACCTTCAGCAATCGCTTCATGGGTATCTAATAAGTAGGGATGATATAAGTCGAAATCATATTCAATGAAAAGTGAATCAATATCGATATTTTCTTGTTCGAGCACAAGAGGTTCTTTCCAGGAATCATTTGTGCAATACTCGATAAATAAGGTGTTATTAGGTTCTATTATTAGATTTCGTTCAAAGCTAAAGCCATAATATTCCTGTTCTCCCGTGAAGTTCTCATTCCAAGTAAGAATTTGAGTGGTCTCATTATAATGAAGAGCATTGATCATGGACGATTAAAATGTATGACTCTGGTTTTTGTACGTTTTCAATTGACGTGATGTCTATATCAGAAGGTAATCCAATGCCGAAATATACATCAGTCTCAAACACATCTAAGTCTATTATTTCGGCTAACTCTTGTTGAGACATAATATCCGTCGATCCAAGACTTAAATTGAACATTTGATGGTAGAATACATTGCCGCTGACATGGATTTCGCCCGTCGTTAAGAATTTGTTGGTAAAAGTATAGCTATCTATCCAAGAGATGGGGGTGTTATCGGTAATTGCCGACTGATATGCCTTCACATTATGATTGGGAAGATGATTTAAGGGCATTTCTGCAGAATAATATTGTTCGCCGTCAAGTTCGGTACCTGCTCCATAGAAAAGATTGAGATATCCTTGTTGATAAATTGTTTCATCAACATCATATGTATTAGTAAATAAGCCGAGATTTGTGATCATGTTAAAGTTAGCATCATTTACGGGTATGGTGGTTTGATTAGCCAATATGTCAAAATTATAGTTTGCATGCTGATCTACATCTAAGGCAACCAATGTTGAATAGGGCAGCTCAGAAAAGCTTACCGTTATCTGGGAATTCTCTATAAGATTGAAGGGGGAGGCGGGGAAGTACTCAAATGTCTCGCTATCTCTGAATGGTAAGGAAAAGATCTGGAAATAATGGTTGGTATTAATTATGGAAGGAATATCCATTTTTCCTTCTCTGTTTAAGGGCATATTATCATACATTTCTACAAGATGCGTATCGCACAGATAATCCATCCGTTCTAAAATGATATAGGGTAAAGTTTTATTTTGAGTGCCTCATTGCGCAATGTCAATGTACACATCCACGCTAATGGTGCCGAACAATTCATAAATTTCAGGGAAATGCTTCGCAAAGTTGACATTATAACTGTTATTCTCTCCTGACTGATAATAACTGGAGATTTCAGTAGAATTTAAACCAATCTGTTCTGAAGGTGCAGTAAAGCTCACATCGCGAGCATTAGTTGGAATAAAGGTAAAGGTAATGTCAAGCACGGGCAGTTCTCCGGAGAAAGTGTCCATATAATCCATTAAGATTTCGTCAAATACAAAGGAAAAGTTGAGTTCGGGGGCATGTAATAAGGGAACATCCTCGGTAAGTAATTGGATGGATTCATTAATCCCATCTAAATCGATATATAGAGCGGGTTCCTCTACTCGGGTGGTAGCTAAGGGTTCACTTTCGTCATTGATAATATGAGGATTTGAATAATCATTAGAGAGTAGTCGCACTGAATCGGAATAAGATTGATTGACTTTCTGGAAGCCATACCCAAGAGCATATTGGGATCGAATGCCATATATAACAGAGAAGTCGTTTGTAGGAGCGTTGTTAAAGGTTAATCGGGGATAATTATTTTGTATGGATGTGGTAAATTCTCCAACTGTTGAATTTAATTCTTGTTCATTATAAAGAATGAAGTGCTCATCATTCCATTCGGTAATACCTTCAAGTCCATAATCCAGAACAAATTCAGTTTGGGAACCCGTTGCATCACATTCTTGAATAAATTGGGTATACATGGGGATCAAGGACTTGTTGCTGGGTGGTAAAAAGCCTTTTTCAAATTCTAATTTAATTGAGCTTTCATTTAAATTATTAGAATAGCCTAAAGTGATATTA
The DNA here is from genome assembly GCA_008080765.1 of Promethearchaeota archaeon. Taxonomy (GTDB): domain Archaea; phylum Asgardarchaeota; class Lokiarchaeia; order Sigyniarchaeales; family SOKP01; genus TEKIR-8. The sequence goes on from SHMU01000037.1 coordinate 13,282, forward strand.
GCATAATAGTTTGGTCCAAAGTCAAACGTTAAATTATAGTAAATGGTAATGAGGGTATATTTATCCGGAGAGATTCCTATAAATTCGATAAGACTTCGATTTAGCAATAATTCAGATTCAGGATATTTCTGTTGCCAATAGACTTCTTTTATAAATTCATATTCACGCCCGTTTTTTGTACCTACAACTGCTAAGAGAGCAATATGCGATATTGCCAAAAAATTATGTATTGCATATTTCAGATCAACTAAAATTATCGTAATTATTGAGAAGAGAATCTTAAAATATATTTAATACTAAAGATTATTATCATTTCTAAGAAAGAATATAGTAAGATAAAGAAATTTTTAGCTTTTCAATAAGAAGTATCCACATAGAAAAATGCCTTCTAAAGCGACTCCAAAGATAACTATCATTATTCCCACATATAATGAAGAACTCTATATAAAAGACACATTAACTGGTGTTCTAAATCAACAATGTAATTTCTCCTATGAGATAATTGTGGTAGATGGGAATAGTGGCGACAACACAGTATCCATCGTAGAAAAGAGGATAGAAAAAATACCTCATGCATATATCTATATTGCTCCTGAAAGGGGGAAAGTACCACAATTAAATCATGCTGCCTCAAAAGCAAAAAGTGATTTATTACTATTTTTGGATGCGGATACAGTACTAATAGATCCCTACTTCTTGAAAAAGATTCATAAAAAATTTGCACGTGACAAAGATCTGTATGCGTGTAGTGCGCGATTCAAATATTATGATGGACATGCATTAGACTTTAGACTTGGATCCTTAAAATTCATAGTTACACCTTATCTTATAATTAACATTGCATCTCATATCTATTATTTTTTAAAAAGTTTATTTGGATTTGCCGAACTGACGGGAATGAATCTACTAGTAAGAAGAAGTATTTTTTTTGAAGCGGGTGGTTTTAAAGATCCCCCTAATTCATTGGGTATAGATAAGGTTTTTTCTGATTCTATTCATTATCTTATTAAAAAACATCATAAGGGGAAAGTAAAGACTTTTACATTTCTTTCTGTATTAACCAGTGGCAGGCATCTAACCATCGATAGAAGTTTGAAACGAGTCCAGCAATATCGCTCCCAAAAGGATATATATGATAATTTAGCAAAAAAGGTTGGATAGGGGGCATTTATAGTTGCCTTTTTACTCCTTCATCAACAAGAAGGTATAGTAGAAAAACCTTGCTTGTACTGCTAAAATTAATTTTTACTGCTAAAATTAATTTTAATATTAATATTAAAGTTAAAAACCATTGAAAACTAAATAATATATATTAGAACGCTAGTACATATAAACGATTAAATATTATAAAAAAGAGAAAAATAATGAGTGAAAAAAAAACCACTACTAGAAAGCGCCTAAGAGATAAACGAGATATTGCAGATTTATCGAATCTTCTCAGAAACGGAAGAATTGTGGGAAGGGCAAATTTCATATTTACTCCCGAGTTGGCAGCAGAAATTGGTGTTGTTCATGGAAGCATGTTTGAGGTTAATGAATCCATCGTATTCGGAAGAGATTATCATAATGATAGTCGCATGCTTAAACGGGGTTATTCCAGTGGTTTTATGTCCACCGGCTCTAACCTCTTAAATTTATCCGATTGTACCTTTCCTCTACTTCAATTTACTATTCGTCGATTTGGAGCGAGTGGAGGGATTTATTTCTCAGGGGGGCATCTTTATAGTGAAGATGTAGGAATTCGTTTGCTGGACTCCCAAGGGATTGAAATCTCTCCATCAGAAATAGCCCGATTTATTTCATTATATAATAATTATCCCAAAAATATTCGAAGGATTGACCCTAATAATATCGGAAAATTAACGGCAATCCCTCAGACCGAAGATATTTATATTAAATCACTTCAGCAGTTCATAGATAGAGATAAAATTAAAAAGCAAAACTTAAAAATAGTTGTAGATTGTTCTTACGGACCTACCGGAAGAATTACTCCCTTATTACTTAATGAAATTGGTGTGGAAACCATTGCATTAAATACCCATTATCGTCAACGAGATTATCCCGTACCCAATATAAGAACAATAAGAAACACAGCAGATATAGTGAAAGCCTCAAATAGTCATCTCGGCGTGTGTTTTGATGTGGATGGTAGCCGCTCTATTTATATTGATGAGAATGGATTGGAAATTCCTTTTGAGGATTTGTTGATGCTTTTTATTTCTTATGATGATACAATCCAAGCTTCGAACGGCAATGAGGTATTAACTACCCCCGCTCTTTCTTCGGTAGTCAGAGATTTTATTGAGGAAAATGGTTTTCCTGTCAAGCAAGTGGACAATTATCCCGGAGAGCTCTCTCGTCAGATACGACAAGAGCGTGCGTGTTTTGCGGCCTCAGACACATTAAAATTTTACTTTCCGGAATTTGCTCCTTTTTCCGATGGCAATTTCACCTTAATTAAGCTCCTCAAGATTATGACAGAACAAGAAGATTTAATAAGCACACTTACGAGAGGTTTTCCTAAGGGAATAAAAGTAAATAAGACAATCCCCAGCTCTCCAGAAATGATTAATCATTCTCATAACCGTCTTCGAGAAATCGCAGAGGAGCACGGATATGAATTCCATGACATTATCAATGAACTAAAAATTATTAAGGAAGATGTATTTACCAATATTAAAATTGCTCTCTATCGAGATGCAATATTATTAAGCGCCGAAAGCGATGACACACAAAAAGCCAAAGATATGATTGCTGAAATTGAGCAGATTTTAGTGGATGATGCTTAATCGTATCAGTGTTTTTTTTAGACTTTTCATGTACGATATGTAATATTAATAAATTAAATAAGCTTGAACCTTTATTAATTATATATCAATTTACCACAATTTTGTATGTGTTAAAAAAATAAAAAGTTGATTTAATCATGGCATTAGACACAAACGGTTTAATAGTCCTTATAACTTTTATGCTTTTGTATGGAGTATTTCTCTTCTTTGACATTTTTAAGAGAAATGAAAGATATCGTTATTTGGCATATTTAGTGGCCTTGCTCCCGGTGAACTTCATATGGGGTGTTGAGCTTTTTGGAAATACCTCTATCATTTACACCTATATTATCCTTTTTATCCTTTGGGTATTTTGTTTGATGAGGGATATGATCTTGATTTATCGCAAAAGTAAGGAATATGACGACATTTTTTCGTTCTTTATCATGGCAGTTGTGTTGCAAATTATTCTTTCTGCATTATTACCTGAGATACTCCCCGGTTTAAAACCTTCGGAACCACCCTTCAACAATTTTACCGTGAAATTCTGGTATTTCTATACACCTGATATTTTTGATCCCGCACTTTCGGGAAGTTTGGCTTTAGCCTTTCGACTCTTGGTGACTGTGCTTGCGATTTTCATAATTGCCCCCTTACTCTTAGATATTAAAAATGAGGCGTTGCCACTACCGGTACTTGTTGTTATAACGCTAATATTTATAGTACCTATTATGCTTTTGAGTTTTATTTGGGCAGCAGATGCGTGGCCGGTATTAACACTGCTATTTTCGGTGATATTCTTTATTGGGCTTCTCATGATAACTAAATCGGGCCGTGAAGGCGAAATAAAGCTTTAATTTTCTTTTTTTTGTCTTTTATTTATTTTTTAAATATCTTTTTTATATCTCATTGATATTATACTATTAGAATCTAAATAAATAAAAAATCTAATTATATACAATGACTAGTTCTGAAAATAATGGAGAGGAAGAAGAGCAACCTAAATCTAAAAAGGATTCTAAACAAAAAGAGAAAGAGTACAAGCTTGACGATCTACCGGGCGTAGGTGAAGCAACGTTAAAAAAATTAAAGGAAGCGGGAATTACAAGTGTACGTTCTTTAGCATTATATCCCTTGGCAAAATTACAAGAAGATGTGGGTATAGGGGAGAAGACCTCGATAACCATCATCAAGGCGGCTCAAGATGTGGAAAAGATGGGCTTTAAATCTGCAGAAGCATTATGGACCAAACGAAGGGAAATGAAAAAATTAACTACCGGAAGCAGTAACTTAGATGAATTATTGGGTGGTGGAATCGAAACTGGAGCGGTCACGGAATTTTTTGGGGAGTATAGAACAGGTAAAACACAGATAGCCCTTCAGTTGTGTGTGAATGTGCAGACAGCCTATGAAAAAGGTGGTCTTGAAGGTAATGCATTATATATAGATTCTGAAGGTACTTTTCGACCAGAAAGAATTATTGATATGGCTGAGGGTCGTGATTTGGATCATCGTGAAATTCTTAAAGGAATCACGGTCGGGCGAGCCTATAATAGTGATCATCAAATTCTTCTTGTCAAAGAAGCACCTAAAGTAATTGAGGAGAAAAATATTAAATTAATTATTGTAGATTCTATTATATCTCATTTTAGATCGGAATATATCGGTAGAGGAACGCTTGCAAACCGTCAGCAAATCTTAAATAGTCATATTCATGACTTACTTCGATTAAGTGAAACATATGATGAACTGGCTGTTTTATTTACAAATCAAGTATCTGCCAATCCAAATGTATTTTACGGGAACCCAATTGGAGCCACGGGAGGAAATATCATTGCTCATGGGGCGACAATTAGAGTGTATTTGCGAAAAGGAAAGGGTGAGCAGAGAGTAGCTAAAGTTATTGATGCCCCGCATTTACCGGAAGCAGATGCTGTATTTAGTATTGTGGATGACGGAATAACGGATTAAGCCTAATTCTCCGGAGAGCTTTATTACCAAGATTATCATGATAAAGATAACGGTTCTTGTAGATAATCTTAATGGGACAAGGAGCAATTTCGTTAAGTCTTACGGCTTTGCAGCGCTTATTGAGATGGAGAAAAAATGTATCTTATTTGATACGGGAAGTACGGCTCAATCGCTAGTTCAAAACCTCTCATTAATGGGATATACCCCTAAAGATTTAGAATGTCTTATCTTGAGCCATAATCATGATGATCATACTGATGGGTTGCAAGGAATTCTTCAAAAAAATCCATCTGTTCTGGTGTATGTTCATAAGGATTGGGAGAAAATGGTAAGTTTTATGGGGTTTCAAGTCCCACTAAAAAATAGAAATATGCGTTCTCAGTCAGGAGAATTAACAGAAATATCATCTAATATTATCCTCACAAAATCCCATTATTCTTCTGATTATGGAGGAATTTATGAGCACGCTTGCTATCTGAGAAATATACAAGAGGGATCCTATATCTTACTTTGTGGATGTTGCCATCCAGGACTTACAACATTTTTAAGAGAACGAGAACAACTGGGAATCCCTATCACTAGTCCCTTATATATTATTGGGGGAATGCATGGATTCCGTTTTTCTAATTCTGAAGCAGAATGTCTAAAACCAATCATTAAAAAAATTATTTTATGTCATTGTACTTCGCATTTGACCGCTTATAAACGTCAATTTGAAGAAAAAGTAAGCGTTGGTATTGTAGGAGAGACTTATACTTTTTAGAAAGTTTGCGCGTTCTGAAAGTTATAGAATTATATCTATTTAATAAAAGAATTAAGAATTTTCAATTTTCTTAAGATGAAAATGCCGCTGAAGATGAAATGCAAGACCTATAAAATAAAAGATGAGCAAGTAGAAATACTCAAGCGCATATATGCTAACAACTATCATCATTAGAATGAAGATGATAATACTTAATAAAATCCACAGTTTATTTTTATAGCGCTTAAAGTCAAAAAAAGATGCTCGATTTTTATATTGATCCAAATAAATTTCTAAATTTTCTTGCTCCTCTTTAGTTATCAGTAATCGGAGTCCTATGTTATAATGGCCAAAGTAAAATAAGTTTGTCCCCCAATCAAAGGTGTCTACCATAATATGAAGAAAATAAGAGACTCCACTGATTGTGAGCGCGGGCCATGTAATAAGGGCTCCAACAATAATAATAAATATGCTTGGAATAATGGAATGGGTAAATAAATTTCTGTGATTGAGATCCCGAGCATATTTTGTAAATATCACGTCAAAATCGCATAGAAATGAAAAAATACAAATCATGCTAAATTCGAGTAGAGTAAATTCAAAATAATAATGGGTAATAGACGCCAGAATCAATCCAATCGCAAAATGATTATTAATCTGCATAGTAGTCTATATATATGAAATTTTTTCTAATTATATAGTTTGATATTGTATGTTTGTATAGGTTGTGTGTTAGTAAGCGTATAAAATATGGTTTTATTGCGGGCTAGGTGCTAATATAGTTCCTTTTATACACTCTTTCTATAACCTTCTGGTGGTTTGCAAACCCTTTAACTCCTTTCTTCTCTATTTCAAATGATGCTGCTGCTGATGCGAGATGCCCAATTTGTTCAATCTCTTTCCATGTTTTAGAGGATTTAATGTATTCATAGATGAAGATAGCCAAATATACATCTCCCGCACCCGTCTCATCTTCAACTTTTTTCGGTTTGAAAGAGGGAATTTTTAATATAGATTCTCTTTTCTTAGAGATCATTGACCCTTTTTCTCCTAAAGTCATAATAAATAGACCTTCAAATTGTTGGAAATATGTCATTACCGCATGCCATTCTTGTTCTCCGGAAAGAATTTTCATTTCCTCTTCTGAACCCTTTAATATTAAGTTCCTCCCTAAGAGCTTAATGATTTGATGTACATTCTCAATTTTTTTTTCATTGCGAACAAGAGATACATGCCCACCATCATCAATTTCTCGAATAAATCCTTGGAGATCTATTCCATATGCAATATTTGGAAAAGTATTCGACAATTTCGAAATATAATCGTAAGAAATTTCATTACAGAGGGGTACCAATACAATTGCATCGGGTGGATTATTTAAGAATTTCTCAGGAATCTGTGAGAACCTCAAATCGGGGCATCGCGATTGTAAGACTAAATTGCGAGAATGATTGTAATAATCCAGTAAAAATTGAGTATTTGGAGAGTTTAAATCTTGTACCCCTTCTAAATTAATATTTTTTTGATAAAATAATTGTAAAATTGAGTTTTGCGAGAATTCCTTGTTAAAGTTTGAGATTATACTTATTCGAGCATCATTCGAATATTTTTTTAAAGCCAATGAAGAATAACTTACAGATCCTCCCAATGTGGGTTTATTTTTCTTTCCTTCAATTACGACCTCATCAATTGCAATGTGTCCAATAAAATAAAGAGAAATAGGAGTCGTCATCTATGAATATTGAATTATTGGCACATAAAATCTTTTACCTTATATTTTTTAATCTTCATAGTTTTTGTAATAAAATAAAAAATAATAGAACTTAAAAAAAGATGCGATAAATCAAATCAATATTCATAGTTTGATTTGTTTTGATCTGCGGTACTTTGCTCTTGGAGTTGTTGTTTCAATTGTTCGTTCTCTTTTTTCGTCTGTTCGAATTGATCCAAGAGATCTTTCATTTTTTCTGAAACGGTATTCACTTGAGCTTCAAAATTATCAATTTTTACATTTAATTTTTGAATGGTATCTTTTTTCTCTTTTATTAGCTCGATTTTTTCTAAAATTACTCCATTCTTCTCATCTAATTGAGTTTTTACAGCGTCTAATTCTTTTTTGAGAGCATTATATTCTTGTTTAATTGAATCCATTTCTTTTAGCTTCTCTTCTTTTCTATCGAGTTCTTGCTGTAAGCTTTTATTTTCTTCTCGGAGATTCTCAACCTTTTGTAATGTTTCTTGAATAAGAGAAGGTTTTTCCATCTCCGCCTCCATCTTTTTTCGATAATTTGTTAAAAAACTCATATATATTTATTCTCCTCTTTTATATCTAATTAACTATAGTATTACTACTTTTTAAAATTACTTACTAAGGATTGCGCTGAGATATCCAACACAGTATCCGGAGGTTTTATCTGTAATATCATGACTGGTATAATATTTTAATATTTTCCCTTGTTTTGCTCCCATCTTCTGGCACGTTAAAAGTAGAGTGGTAATAGTTTGCGGACCGCATACTGTTGTATTAAGGCATGCTTTCAAGGTCTTTTTGGGATCGAGTGCTTCAAAATTTTCTGCGATTTCTTGATCATAAGATTTGAATTTCTTTAACTCTGCCTCATCACTAACATTCTTATGAGATAGATCCGAGGAGGCGACAAGAATAACTTCTTTATCAGTTTCAGAAATACTCTTTGAAATCCCCTCAGCTATTTCGTTCATCAATTTAAAATCTTTGATCACAGCTAATTTAATGGGCAAAATTTTCACATCTTTCTCTTGGGAACAATATTTTATGAAAGGAAGCTGTATTTCGATATTATGTTCATTCTCATTTGGAAATCCAATGAATGCTGAATTGTCTTCTATAATTTTTTCACTATTCTGCAGAATGTGTTCTGCTAATTGGGAGTCCACATTGAGGTTTCCCAAGGGAGTTTCCCAAATACCTTCCCTCATTAAGGCAAAATTTCCATAGCCCTGATGATCTGTGCCAAAAATAATTATTGTATCGGGGATCGTTTCTTTAAAAAGATTATAATAGGTATGAGCCGCACAAGAACCCGAATAGGCGTAGCCCGCATGAGGTGCTAACCCCCCAATAATGGTGCGCTCTTTATTTCCTACAGAGGGTTTGCTACCAGGCCCAAATTGCTTGTTAGTGAATAATCCATTCATCATATTGATTAAATCTGGCTCATAGCGTGGATACCAACTTCCCGCATGGGTACTTTTTCGTATTTCAACCATTATATGTTCACATTTGTTTTTTTATCGATAATTATCTAATGATCTAATTTTATTTAAATCAACACCCTAATTTATTTATTTATTTTTAAATAGGTAAATTGATTAAGCATCCTAAATTAGATGAAAATGTCCTTGAAGTCTTTAAAAAGGATAATTTTTTAATTCTAAATAGAAATATCTTTACACTCTTAAAAAATCAGATATATAGTTAATTTCTGATATTACTCAAGGATATTGTGAAAAACAGAGCACATAATTTTAACCAATCTATAAGAAGTGAAGATGGTCGTGGTAAACAATGGTGGAACAAAAGGAAGAAATAAATCTCGATGAAATAGATGAAAGTGAGATTCCCACACAAATTCCCGCAAAATTCGTCAACTCCCGGGTAATTGTGTTTAATCCTCTGTATGCCTCTTATTTGTATGTGAAAGAACGATTTTTCGGAGCTCCCTTGGGAATTAGCAAACCTCGCTTGGAATATTTCTCAAAACCCTCAGAATTATCCTTGATAGAAGCCTATTATTTGCTTAAAAAAGGAAGGATTACCATTACTGATAATGATGGTAAAATCTTAACTGAAAAAGCATTCTATGAGAAAGCCATTGAGATTCACGATAAATTCGAAGAAAAATATACCATCTATAATGATTTGCGAGAAAAGGGATATATTCCAAGACCAGGATTGAAATTTGGAGCTGATTTTGTGGTCTATAAGAAAGGTCCTGGATTAGAGCATTCCCCTTTCATCGTGCATGTATTACCTCATGATTCTAATATTAGTGCTGTAGGAATTGTACGGGCTGGGAGATTGGCAACATCAGTACGGAAAAAATTCGTTATAGCAAATCCTTCAACTACGAGCTATTACTTTTTTGAGTGGTTTAAACCCTAATTGTCGTATATTGCTAAATGGTTGAAAAAAAATAAAATAGAAAAACCACTCGAACAAAATAGGCTGCTTTCCAGCTATACTTTTTTCATTTGTAAGAAGATCCCATAAGCGTGTTAAATAAGAGGAATTGAAATAATACTTCCCTAAGAAAAAATTAAAAAAAAATTAAAAAAAGAGAATATGTTTTATAGCTTTTATAAATTCATTTCTTCGAGCTTTTTTTTATTTTCAGCAACTTTTTCGGGAGTTAAATCATAAAACTTCCAGAAAAGCAAGACCGTAATTATAACAATGATGGCGGGAAAAATAGCAGAATGAATTCGAATTCCAAAGATTGCTAACTCCGGAGTGGGACTTAGTCGCACTAATTCAGCATACGTAGGAGCACCTTCAACAAATCCGGTGAGAATATGAACTAGCGTAATTACAATCACTATTGTTGCATATCCAAGCCGAATAAATAGGGCTTGGAATCCATAATAGATAGATTGTTGTCGCTTTCCTGTTCTCACCGCAATATCATCAAGTACATCACCCATTGTTGGAGGATCCATAAACCATTGTCCTCCTAATCCGATTCCAAAAAAGAGCAAGGTGATTATCCAGCCCCATATAACATCAATAAAGATCATCGGAAGAAATGTTAGAAACATAAAGATCCCCGCTGCAATACTCATCTTCTTATTATTGTTCACTTTTTTCGAGAAGAAGGTCCATAGGGGCACAGAGATTAATGCCCCTAATAACATAAATCCTAAAAGAAGGATAAATGAAAGATCTGCGGCATCTCCTGTCTCTCTGAGCACGAATGCGATTATGTATCGAGCAGATTGTTGGATCATCACAGCCGCCACTTGATACCCATAAAAGAATAGTACTTTCATCATAAATCTTCGTTCCTTTACCGCCTTAAACATTTCTTTAGAAAAGGTATCTACTTCTGCTTTTTCTGCATCTTGAATCCTCTGTATATTCTCTTCTTTAATTCTTTTAGTTTCCCAGACACCCGGTAAGATTAGAATAAAAAACATAAGTCCAAAAATCGTACTTACCAAGGCTGCTATTGCATAAGTAGAAGCAACTGCTTGATCGATAAATATTGAGGGTATAATAACCGCCAAGACTAATCCCAGAATTCCTAATATCGTACCAAATCCTTGGACGGTTCTACGTTCATCAAGCCCTCTAAATTTCACCGGATAAAGCGAAAGTGCGTTTACATCATATATAGTCAGTAATGTATCGTATATAATTATAGATATCATGTACCATAAGAATACAGGTAGATTATATGAGGCATCTACAGTAGGATCCCATTCGGCGGGTACTAAAAAAATCAAGAAATATGAAAATGCCCATGGGATAGCTGCAATAATTATCCATGGAAATCTACGATAACCTTTCTTTTTTTCCCAGGGCATCTTAATTCGCTCCATAAGATAGCCTATTAAGGGGTCGTTGATTCCATTCCACAAGCTATATATTGTGAATCCAATCAAAATATATAATGATCCTAACCCTATAACAGATTCATAAAAAAATAACACATTAAATCCGAATGCAGCGGTGATAAATTGACCGAACATCTCTCTCGCTCCATAACTTGTCATAACGGGCTTTGAATGTTCATATGTTATTTTGTCTTTGTTCTTCACTTTTTCTTTATTCTTCACTTTAACATCCCATTTATAAGGATTATTTTTAAGTTAAAATATACTACTTAATTTGTTTAAAAACTATTTATAATTATCATTTTAGTGAAGAATATATTGCATTATTCATAGGAGATGAAAATAAACAGGTGAGCGATGGGATAGATGTAATAATCATTGGTGCGGGTACTGCTGGTACCTATCTGGCGTGGATTTTAGCTAAAAAAAATCATTGAATTACAATTATTGAAAAAGAGAAAAGGACAGATGTGGGAAAAAGACTTGATCTGATTCATTTTGAATCGGAGAGAGTTGAAAATGCAGGTTTACCTGCATTTAATCCTGTTGAACCCAACTGCATTGAAATTAGAGATACTTCCACTATAATAACTCCCGATTGTACCACGGAAATTAAAACACGGGTTTTACAAACAATAGTACGATTAACTCCATTTTTAAACAAAATGTATCCCATTTTAGAGTCAGAGGGAGTACAGTTACCTAAAATCTGGACATCCTTGGACGTCCTCTTTAATGACCTGTAACTGAAGGTCTTGACCGCTCCATGTA
>SHMU01000038.1 GCA_008080765.1 Promethearchaeota archaeon
CATAAACCATGTAGATGCTCTGCGAAATTCATCCCCTCCATGAATGGAGGGGACTTCTTTCGCAATTAGTTAAAAAGTTCAACCACGAGTTACTTTTATTATAAAAAATGAAATTTTTAATCTTTTTGATCTGATTCTTCTTCTGATTTGGAAGGTTCTGGTTCCATGGGCACATCTTTGGATTCAGTTTCGGCTTCTGGGTCTGTTTCTGGTTCTATTCTGGTTTCAGATTCCGAATCGGGTGATATAGGTGGATGTTGTGAATTAACATCCCCAACAGGCGTATTACATATCGGACATTCTGACCAATCGCTTCGCAATGTGTATCCACAATTCGGACATTCCAGCATATCTTCATCAGGTTTCCATTCTGGGATATCCAAACCACCACCTTGGCGTTTTTTTGCTAATTCCTGTAATTCCTCTTCGCTCCACACTTCCATACCCTCGGGGATCCCACGATTTCTTTGTTGAGCGAGTTGCTGCAAGTCTTCTTCGCTCCATGCTTCTACTCCATCTGGAAGACCTGCTGCTTCTCTTTCTTTCGCTTGTTGTGCTAATTCCTCTGCTGTCCACACTTTCATTTCTTGTCCTGCGGGTGTTTGCATAGTTTGCCCTTGTCGCGCTGCAGGTTGCTGGGCACCCATAGGAGTTGAACTAATCATATCAGCTTTAGGTACTTCATAGCATGCTGCAGAAAGACGTAACACCGACTCAAAGCATTTTTCGAATTTATCTGATGCTTCTCGCTCATCAAGTGTTAACACAATAGTCCTATTATTTTCTTTTTCAGGATATGCGATGGCACAAACAACAGCCTTGGAAGATAAACGTCCTGACTCAATTCCTGAAAGTAAATTATTCATTGAGGTCATTAAATCATTTTGATTCATCAAAAAATCACATATTGGCTCCCCATGGCGCTGATATCCCTCATGATAGCGCATGAGATGATTTTGAGTGGATTTTGTTTCTAATGCTTTTATTAGAGCATTGATGTAGGTAAAATTGTATATTTTTTTTGTACTCCTTTCTATATTTTCACGTGTTATATCTATATCCAGCTCAATTTCGCCCATAACAGGCGCAAATAATGGTTTTTCATTTTTGATTTTTCCATAAATCGTAGTCTTTGAAATTAGGGTGTCAATTTCACCATAAAATGATATAAGATCATCAAAAAGTTGTATAGTTCCTTCTTCAATGCTAATCCTGGGAACTGTTCGAAATAATATGTCCTTCCAGGGCATTTCTTTAACTGGAATAATTGCATAACATGTTTTTTCAATTAATTCTTTTAAAGTTTTAACATAGGTTTTTATTAATTTTCTTAATTCTTCGTTATGCGGTTCATATTGATCACTATTGACCGTTTGATTTAATTTTTCCACAAATTCATTAAATTGATCTGCATTCTTATCAGTATTTCCTCCAAAATACTTTACTTCACCTACAATATTTTTCTCTAAAATCGAAACTGCCTTCTGAATATTCTGTTTTTGAAATTTCGTGAGATCTTCTTCTTTAGATAAGAAGATATGGTCAATTAAATTGAATTTTACCTCCTCTAAGAGGTGTTTAAATTCCTCAACTATTTCTTCTGGAATGGACATAATTTTGTAAAATTTTTAATTAGAAATATTAATCTTATTTAGAGATATATAATGAGCTTCTTTAAAAAATTTAATTAAATGAAATTTAAAGCTCATGCCATTTAAAAATTATTATATTATATATAGAATATTTGAACGAATTGTTGAACTTTGTTCATCAAAGTTATTATAGCTAATAAAGAAAAAAGAAATCTTTTTTTATATAAGATCAAAAATTTTAAGCCATTACGATTATGCAACATTTAAATATTCAAAAAACTTATATTATAACCTATATCACACTAAAAAAATTTAAGATATGGCAGAAAACGTAAATTTTTAGTAAAAAAACGCAAAAATAAACATTTAAATAGAATATCTCATTTTTTTTTGTATTAGCGACAAAAAAAGTATACGAAAAAAGAGAGGCGATTTACCGTTACTATAGTTACAGCAAATATTCCAAGTCATTATCTCGAGATGGGAGATAAATTGGTAGGAAAGGAAGGATTATTTTCTTCTCGCTCAGAATTAATACGCTATGCTCTTCGAGAATATCTTTTAAAAGAATTAAAAATGTTAAAAACAATTGAGCAAAGTCAATTTGTTCGTATTCCTAAAGAAGAAGCTCCTCAGAACTATAAATGTAAAAAAGATCAATACGTGCGCGTACCCTTGAATGACACAAATGATAAGTATCCTTCTGAAAAGGAATTTAAAACATATAAAATCATTAAAAAACTCGAATTTTAATATTTTTAGTAAGTTCAAGTAGTAGAGAAGATCTAAAGAGGTTCACCTCTTATTTTTTTTATTTAACAACATCCATATTGTAATTTTTATTAGAATCGCCATTTAATCGATCAAAATTGGGATAAGAAATTCGATTGGATCCGACTTTATTTGTCACTTCTCGATCGAATTAACTTCGAAAAAAAGAAAAGAAAAATAGCAAAAGAGAGCTAAAATTTTTTCAACTAATCCTTTAAATTCGGTTTAAATCATTTGAAGATATATTAAACAATTTCAAACATTTTTTAAATTAGCTCCATTCATAAATCAATTGCTTTTAAATAATAAATGATATAAGAAAATCACTTATGGAGATCATTTGAAAAAACCTCATAACTTCTGAATTTTCTTCATATTAACACAATACCAAGTTAAGTTTATATACCAATATGTCTTTTTAGATTATAACAAAAAATTTGTAATGAAAGGCGGTTTTATTGAAAATCTGTACGATTAATATTCCAGAGTCATATATAGATGCAATTGATGAGCTTACTGGCGAGGGAGGGCTCTATCCTTCACGATCGGAGTTAATCCGGTGTGCTGTCCGACAATTTTTACTGAAGGAATTGGAGCGCGCCAAGAAAATGGAAAAATATGAAAAATTCGAAGAAACATTAGAATATGATTCAAGAAAGTATGTAAAGATTCCTATTGACAAGGATGATAAAGATAATGATGAACCAGTAAGAGAGTTTCGGACATATAAAATTATTAGGAAATTGTCCTAACGTATTAAATATTTGGCGATAAAATATCTCCTTAGAGGGTTTTTAAGAGATTTAAATATCTCATTTTTTTTTTGTACTCCTTCATCTGGATTTCGGGATAGGCTTTCATAAAAAAAATTGAAATTTTTTCAATCTTGAACCCATTAAAAAACTCAAAACTTCACTCTTCTTAAGAAGAAATAGTGATCTATCTTATTCTTTTAATGTAGCAATATTTATCATACAAAATTCATTAAAAATTATTATAGGAAATCTAACTAAGAATAAACATATCAAAATACTAAGGAAAAATACGTATGGAAAACCATGAATGGTGTGCTGTAGTTCCTGCGGGAGGGAGAGGAACTCGCTTAAGACCCCTAACGTCTGAGATACCTAAACCGTTGGTTAAGGTTTGCAATGTACCCTTAATAGACTTTGCCATCTCACATCTCATTCATGCGGGAATTAAACATATCATAATATCTTTGGCTCATCAAGGGGAACTCATAGAAAAACATATTAATAAGACCTGGACTCCTGATAAATTGGGAGATGTGAAGCTGGAATCTTATATAGTGGATTCAAAAGGAAATGCTGATGCCTATCGGATGATGATTGATTTAGTGGATGCAAAGAAGATTGTAGTTTCAATGTCAGATGTGATTACCAATCTCCCCTTGAAAAAATTAATGGATTTTCATTCTAATAAGCAAGGAATTGCGACTATATCTATGAAAACGGTAGAAAGCAACATTTCACAATATGGTGTTGTTCTTATTGATAAAAATCATAGAATATATTTATTTTTAGAGAAGCCCGCTCCAATGGAATTATATGTAAGTAGTATTGCCCAAAAGGCAGACTTATACCTTCATACGAATATAATTAATACGGGAATTTATGCGTTTAAAAAAGAAATTGATGATATATTGGAAGAGACAGGCTTAAATGATTTTGGAGGGGAGATTTTTCCGTATTTATTGGACAATGATTATAAAATGTATGGTTTTATTGAAAACTATTATTGGATGGATTGTGGTAATCCTACCACCTATAAATGGGCCAATTGGGATTTATTAAGGAAATATGCGTGGCCTATCACACCCAACGGCAAGGAATATGATGGTGTGTTTGTAATGGGTGTAATTAATTCGGGAGAAAATGTAATTATTGACAAACCCAGTTGTTTTGGAGAATATGTTGAACTTCATGACCAAGTAAAAATAAGAGAGCTCACTACTATTGGAAATCATGTAGAAATTGGTAAAGGAAGCGAAATAAAAAAAAGCGTAATTTGGGATAATGTAAAAATCGGAGATGGCTGTAAAATAACTGATTCTATTATTTGTAATGATTGCAAAATTGAAGATAATGTAATTCTGAATGATGCCACAATCGCACCTCGTTGCACCATAAGTTCAAATACTAATTTAAGTGGAAAATCGCTTGATTTAGGTCAATCTATCTAAAACAATACACACCGTTGCAGAAAATCTGAACATTTCAGTCTAGACCTTCTTGCATCCGTGTCCATTGGACGGGATAACGGAATGACCACCGATAGGTGGTCTTGAGCCTAATATATAGCCCTACTCAAAAGGTTAGCGAACTCCACCTTGTATACTTCCGATAGTAACATATAAAGATCCGTTTCACAAATGAGGGGACTCATCGGCTCTTCCATTTCCAATGCACTACAAAAAGGGATGAATCGTTTAACTCTCCACCTCAGATTCTAATATATTATTAGTAGATAAACTATACTCCTTCATTTATACATTAAAAGAGTGCAATAATTATTTGAGAGATGATGCCTTTGACCACGACCACAATTATTGTGACAAGGTGCAATTGAGGTTAGGGATAATGTAAGATGGAGCCGAAAGAAGGTGTGTGGATGGATTTACATTACCACCCGCGAGAACCATATTATACTCTCCCCATCCTATATGCATGTGAACATGTCTATTTTTGACAAGAATTCTGGCAACTATGAATTACCCATGAAAACAATATTAAAATAAAAATTCCATAAGAAATATGAGAATTTATAAAAAATCAGAACAATTAACCACTTTTTCAGCTTTTGAAATATATTCCATAATTAGCATTATTTATAGTATAATTTCTGAGACACCTTCTAAGAAGTCATTCACTTTAAATGCTGATTGTTCCGCTATATTCTTTAATTTTTCTATCATTGTAATCATTTCTTTTAATTCAATGCTCTCAACGGCGGTATCCTTGCTTATTCTCGTTATTATTGTAATTAACAATATCCAATTGCAGAATTTAAAGAAATTTTCTTTAGAAAACCATAATACATTTTGAAATCGATTGAGTTGGAAGTAATGTTGTGCCTCGGTATCGCTAAAAAGCTTTTTTAGAAGTATGTCAATAGAATTTTGTTGTAAATTAGTAGGACTCAATAAATTTTGATGATGGATTAATAGTTTTATTAATGTTAACGCATCTTCACCTTCTTGAGTTTGATCTCTACTAAATTCCCTAAGGATCATTTTTATAATTTTCGATAAATTCCATTCATTAATCCATGATGTACTAATTAATTCATAATTGTTTTCTGAGACTAGTTTTCCAAGTAAATGAAGAAAATTCCAAGAAAAGAAAAGCGCCCAACCAGATTTACTTTCTGGTAGAATGATCCGCATTTTGGTATTTAATTCCGATGAGAAGTTAAATGAAGAAATTTGCGAGTTAAGTCTAAGTGAGATTTTCAATTTATTTAATATCTCTCTTTTAATGCTTTCAATGTTGTTCTTCCCCGCTGAATAATTCTTTGCTTCCTCCAAAAATGTGTCAAGCTTTTCGGAGATTGAATTAAATAAAGCCTCTTTATCTTTGATCTCAAGTAACTCTTCAAATTGCTTCTTATTGATTATTTTTTCTAAAGGAGAATGTAACGGCTGATATATTAATTGCTGAAGGGTATCTTGGATGTTATAAACTCCCTTACCGTGTAGAAGATCATGCAGTTGAGCATAATGGAAAAATTCATTATCTTCTAAAATTCTGAATTCCATAAATACAAAACTTTTATATGCATCTAACTCGACATAGAGTCCCTTTTCATGGATTTCATTATTCCTTCTAATATATTCTAGACCGCTCATATAGTCTTTAAAAATACAATATCCCTCTGAAGGCAACTCTAATCCCTCTCCAAGAGTTTTTTGGATTACTTGTTTATTCTCTCCATTTTCGACTGCAAATCCCACTGAATATTTAATATAGCCTGATGTTTCACTGTATTTATTGTTATATACAACTAAAGCCCTCTCGTTTCCAGCTTTGTTGGAATAAGCAAACACGTCTTCATTTACAACATTACCCGTCCAAAAATCGTATAATAAGAAATTTTTAACTTCAGCAAAAATATATCTTTTCCTCATAATTTGAAATATTGTATTTTCATGATGATGTAGGAGGTCCCAATTAATTTGCTCATCCCAATAACATCTCCGATATTCCATTCCATATTTCTCATGAAATCCTTGGATTTGACCGTGCCCGAACATGGGAAGCCCTGGCACCGTGACCAGCATCGCACATACACCAAAATATTTCCTTCCGTCTCCAAATTGCCGAATTGCAGTTTCCTCGTCGGGATTGTTCATAAAGTTTACAAAGCGCTTTAATATTTTTGGATCAAACTGTAGCGTATTTTTTAGAACGGCTCGATATTTGGCATTATCTTCATTGCTTAACATATTCATAAATGCCGAGTTATATACTCGATGCATGCCCAGAGTTCTTACAAAAAATCCTTCAAGCAACCAAAATGCTTCTGCTATCAAAAGTGTATCGGGATTCTCTTTTTTTATTCTGTCCACAACTTCACGCCAGAATTCTTCTGGCATTTGTTTAAAAAATTCTTCACGAGACATCCCGTGTTCTGCCCTTGAAGGAATCGCGCCTCCAGTTCCAGGCTCAGGGAACCATAATCTCTGAAAATGTTTTCTAGTTAGGGTCATTGCAGCATCAAACCTAATAATAGGAAACATTCGGGAAACATCTAAGATTTTTTGAATTACCGCTTCTCTCACTTCAGGAATTAAATAATTCAATTGAGCGGTATCATTCCAAGGAAAACTTGTCCCATCATTTCCATGATATATATATCGTGTATCATTGTATCGATAATCAATCCGCTTAAGAGTAACAGCTGCATCGCTCTGAGAAAAATATTTGTCTTCTAAAAAAATGCCTATATTAGGATCGCCAGAGAGACTCTGTCCTGAATAGCTATAGGAAGGGAATGGTTTATAATCAAGCTGGATAAACCAATCGGGATGCTCAATAGTCCATTTTGATACAATTCCTGTATGATTAGGTACCATATCACTTGCTAAACGTATTCCTCTTGCCCATGCTCGTTCTTTTAAATTTTTATATGCCTCATACCCCCCTAAATCATAGGCGATCTGATAGTCATAAATTGAGTACGCACTTGCTTCGGCTTCGGGATTTCCACACCAACGTTTTATGGTTTTAGAAGCTTGAGAACGTTCCCATACACCTATTAACCACAAGCCATTGAATCCCCACCTACTCAATTGATCTAACTCTTCATTAGGAATCTCATTTAATTTTGTAATGGTATGATTATATTTTTTTGATAATTGATCCAACCACACGTAGGTGTGCTTGGCAATCATTACGACTTTAGGCATCCATTCTTTATCGGGAGTATAATTTTCGTATTCTAAGTCTGCATAATCTAATATTTTCGCCTCACCAGGTCCTAACCCCCGAAATAATTCTTCTTCTCTTATCAAATCAAGTGCTGTAAGAACTAAAAGGGAATATTTTCCCAAAAATGGCTCCCAATTTTTATGTATATATTCTAATTGATTTTTAATTGAGTGTGGGTACTTTTCTATGGGTTCTTTTAATAACTTGATAGGTGTTTTATTGGTATTTCCAAAAGGAGGTTTATCTTCGAAGAATGTGCTAATATGGTCACAAATTTGTTGATATTGAGGTTTTTTCTGCAAATATTCATCATTAAATAATTCCAAATACTCCGAAAAAGACGGATTTGTGTTTCCAAGCCATAGATTTATAAATTCCTTCATAAAAAGCTTTTTATTCTCTATATTGTCGGTTTTTCTCTCCAAAAAATCATCCACTTCCATTTGGTTAGTTTCAATTTCTTTTGGAGGAAATTGAACTACTAAATTTTTGATTGTTTCATCTAGATCCTCTTTACCCACTTTGTCTTCCAAAAAATTATAGAGTTCTTCGTATAAGTTTAAATCTGGATATTGGGAATTATAGTCATTAATGATATGGTCATAAATTTCAAAAGTGATGGCCATTCCATTGAAATATCCAATGCGAATAGCTTTTTCGGGAAAATTAATGAGATCTCTTTTTTGATTTAATTTTTCAACAAAAAGTCTTACATCATATATTCTACCTTCAAATATGATATTACCTAAATTATCTATACACTTATTTACGATATCCGAAACTTCGTAAAGATTTCGTGCTGTTTTTGAGAGTTTCATTTTTCACATCTATTGAATATTTCTTCTTAACTTCTATATTTCTAATATTGACTAAAAAAATATTGCTTGATTTGAATATCTTTACTTTATAACATTAATATTTTAAAAAAGAATGGTTTAAAAATAAGAAAATGCTTCTCTCTGTAGTATGAATAATAACAAAAGGAAGCTTCTTTTACAAATTGCTAATCTTCTTACTCCTATTCCCATTTTTGTTGTTACTTCTTTAATATCTCTATTAGTCCCAAATTTTGGACAGCCCTTCGATTCTGAAGGATACGAAAGTCTTATAGATCCCAGCGGGTTCGCATTCGCAATTTGGTTTCCAATCTTTATCTTTCTTGGAATTTTTTATTTTTATCAAGCGCGAGATCTATTTAAAAGCGACGAGGATAAAATCGAAATGTCTTTTATTCATCAAATAAGTATCTTTTTTATCCTTTCTACTATAATGCCTGCGTTATGGTATTTGTTTTGGGGGTTTCAAGTCGTTTGGTTATCTACACTCTTTATGATCCTTTATCTTGTAGTTCTTCTCATGGGATATTTACGATTGGAGATTAATTTGGTGGAACGTTCTCGTATTGAGAAAATTGCTATAGTTGTCCCATGGTCTATGCATACAGCGTGGATAACTGCGGCGACAATTATTTCTGTAAAGACCTTTTTTATAAGTATTAGTTTTAATAATCCTCCTTTTCTCTTTCCAGAGAATGTTTGGGCAATTCTCATACTTTTGGTGGCACTTGCTATTTATACCGCAGTAGTTATTACGCGAAAGGATTATATATTTGGCGCAGTTGGAATTTGGGTTCTATTTGCTATCTTGGCAGAGCGCCTAACGGCACCAACTTTAGTTTTAGAAATAGTAATTGTATGCATTATTGGGATTGGGATTTTAACTTTAGCGCTTATATATATGATCTATAGAACATAAGAAACTATTCTAAGAAAGCCACAACTTTTCTCTCTGATCTTATAATAATTTGTTTTTTTAAACCAATATTTAGATTTAACACTTTATTTACTAGCTTTATATAGAAATAATTATTATAATAGATAGAAAAATTACCTTTGTAATTTTGAAGATAATATGTATTGCACCAATTGTGGTAAAAAAATCGAGGAGACTCAAGCATATTGCACTTATTGCGGGGAAAACTTACAAAAATCAATTTCCGCCCCAAATAATCCAGAAAATTTGTTCATACCCGAATCTAGAACGCCAAGACTTCCAAGCAACCATTATCAACAGCAAAATACTCAAAATCATAATATTGTAAATCTCAATAATTCAATTAAATATTCTTACATATGTTTTTCATTAGGATTAATTGGGTTAATTTTACCTCTCACTGCGAATTTTCTTATGTTTTCCATTTCATATTATAGCTCACAAAAATATATTGCTATCCCTCTGATTGGTCTTGGAATTGTTTCTACTATTTTTTCTATGATTTATAAAAAGAAGTCCGAAAAAATAGAACCAATCACTACAGAGAGAAAAATAGGAAGTATTTTTGCAATTATAGCAATTATAGCAAATGCGTATGCGCTATTCTCCGCTATTATTTCTATTTAGAAAAATGACATCAAAATTTTTTTTTAATATTTAGTAGTTTTAATATGTTTTGTTCTTATTTTTTGTCATCATTCCTCAAGAAGACTCCATGCTTTAGCGTGGAGATGAATTGAGAACCATTTTTTTTTCCAAAAACAATTGAAAACCTTTTACACTCTAACCTCATATAAGTGATGGGGTCTTCGATGATACTATAACGTAGGGACTATGGGAATTCAAGCCCACCGAGAGACCATAAGACCCCTCAATATCCTTTCGGATTTGCATAGGCACATCTCAA
Organism: Promethearchaeota archaeon; assembly: GCA_008080765.1. Taxonomy (GTDB): domain Archaea; phylum Asgardarchaeota; class Lokiarchaeia; order Sigyniarchaeales; family SOKP01; genus TEKIR-8. Next base: position 10,494 of record SHMU01000038.1, read on the forward strand.
GGAGAGAGGAAGCTCCAACACGAAGGAAAGATGTACACGAATCTCATTCCTTTAGGAAGAAGTAGTTCAATAGATAAGGATTCTATTCAATCTGATATTGATATAGTCCTTATTGCAATGATTCAATTTTGATTTCATATCAGCTTTAGAGCAAAGATTTATGAAATAATATAGTTTACCATAGCTAAACAAATAAAAAATATTATTAAAATAGGTAGTAATTATTTTTAAAAAAAAGAGGTGTTAATTAATTTGTATTGTCCAAATTGCGGAAATGAATTGGTTAGTAAAGATCAACGATTTTGTAATGTTTGTGGAGCAAATATTAAACTATATATTCCTGATCCTGAGGTTATAGAAAATCCTCCAAAGAGTACTATTTCTCCGAATCGTGGGATCTCAAGAAGTCAATATGAACCTTCCTACAGCACAGAACAGAAAAAATTAGTTTCACAGACGGGATCCAAAAGATTTACAAAATTATGCTTTGCTTTTGGTCTAATATCGTTTATTATTACTCAAATTTCAGGTATTCTTTCATTTACCTTCCTAACGGGATTAATACCCAATATCATAAGCCTCCTAGTTAATATAGTAGGGTTAATCTTGGCATTTTTATCAAGACATTATAAAAAAAGATCAGAAGCAGTAGAACCTGTAACTGGCCTCCGTAAGGCAGGAAGCGTTTTAGCAATTATAGGAATGGTAATTAACGCCATAGGAATTATTTCATCAATAATACTAATCCCTCTGCTTCTATAGAGGGAATTAAAAATTATTTTGTGGGTTAATAATTTATAAAATTTAGAGATGGAGAGGGTATATTTCAAATTGAAACCAAACTAACAATTTTAATACTATAAACTTAAACTTCTAAAATCGTTTTTCACTTAATGAATCCAACATTCTAAGAGATCCCCGAAAATCTTTTGCCAAATATTTTAATTTATTTCGTAAATAACTACTCTTAAGCGTATGTAATACTTGTTTGAAAAGGAATTGGGGGCGTGCCAAGGAATAAAACTTTCGGTATGTTTTTCGAATAATATTAGTCAGAAATTCTAAATTATAAGGATACCATGGTAATTCTGGAACTCGTATTCCGGTTTCCCAATACTTTTCGGGATCTAGTTTATTTTGATTGACCAATTCATCCCAAATTTCAATTCCTGGAAATACTTCAAATATATGAAACATAGCATAATCAACATCGATCTTCAAAGCAAATTCTATTGTTTTTTGAATATCTTTTAATCTCTCGGGGGGTGAACCAATTATAAATGAGGACATTAGAATATCAAGACCTCCCTTTCGTGCTTTTTTTAAGGCAAGTTTACATTTTTCAGGCGTAACTTTTTTATTATAATAATCTAAAATAGGTTGACTGGCACTTTCCATTCCATAAAATACGGATTTAAAGTTAGCTTTAGTCATATAGCGATACATCTCTTCTGTGCCTTCAATTCTTCCCTCGCAATGAAATACCATATCTATTTTTTCCTTAACTATTGCTTTGCACACATTTTTTACCCAGTTCGGCTTTAATGTGAAGTTATCATCCATTACCATTATTTCTCGGTATCCTTCTGATTCTAGTAGAAGCAACTCTTCAATTATATTATCTATAGTACGGTGGCGACATTTTCTCTGATGAACCGTACAAAACCTGCATTGAAAAGGACAGCCACGGCTCATTATGATTGTTCCGGATTTTTCACCGGATATCTTTAATCCCCCTATAGACATCTTGTACTCCCCACCCTCAAGTTTCTTTCGGTTTGGAATAGGAAAAACATCGATTTCTTGTTCTAATTCGCGAGAAGGTGTTGACCGGATGGTACCATTTTTTCGATAATAGATTCCCCTCACCTTTTTATAATCAGTGCTCTCTTTTTTCATTAATGACAATAATTCTCTCATGGTGTATTCCCCTTCACCACAAACACAGAAATCAATGAATTGATATTTTTCCAATATTTTTTGAGCACAGACTGTCTGATAATTCCCTAAGATGATAGGAAGATTAGGATTCCATTTTTTAGCTAGTTTAGCAATTTCAACTCCAGAACGAAAGGATCGTGTTAATACGGAGATACCAAGAACATCCGGCTCTTCACGCTTTATCCATTTTATTACTTCAGCAAATGTATAATCAGTAGCACCATGATCAAGAATTGAGATCTCATAGCCATTTTGTTCTAAAACTCCCGCAATATATAATAACCCTAATGGTTCTGCAAAGCTTGAAAATTTTGGTTTAGGATTTTCTTCGCTTAAATCCATTGGTACTGGATTTATTAAAACCACTTTCATTCTTTTCGCTCCTTTTTATGTTAACTATTTAGTCCTCGTAGGTACCAAATCCACTTGGTTTGGACTCACGGAAAGTGATAATTGCATTCATTGCTTCTTTTATATTTGACATTATACCCCCCACCATATTTAGCATAAATTTACTTTTAATCGCTCTAAATAGAGTTTTTAGCATATATTTCTTGCGCTCAAACGAAAAAAAGGATTTATAAGCATTAAAAAAGGTATTTAACATTTTGTCTCGCTCTTGGGGGCTTAATAATATATCTATTACTCTCGTAGTAGTTTCCCATCTTTCAACTTGACGAAATTCATTCCCAATCTGAGCTTGAACTATATCATGTGGATGTATTAAATTTTTTGCGACTAAATTATCCCAAAAAGGCAACCCTGCCCATATCTCAACTACATTAAAAAAGGGGATATCAATATCGGAGTGTATGGCGAATTCAATAGTATTATTGATTTCATCTAAAGTTTCCGTCGGAGCTCCCAGCATGAATAAGCCTACGATCAAATCAATATTAGCATTCCGGGCCTTTTGAATCGCAGTATTAAATTGGGAGACCTTGGTACGTTTATTATAGAGATCCAGAATTCTCTGATTTGCACTTTCAAATCCAAACCAGATTGATCGGCAGCCTACTTTCCGCATCCAGCGGAGCATATTTAGAGATGTCTGATCTACTCTTCCATCTGTATGCCAGTTAAAATCAAGGTGTTCTCTTCGCATTAATTCACACAATTTAATAACCCGTTTTGATTTCAAAGTAAAATTGTCATCAACGAAGTTGAACTCTGTATATCCTTGCTCTTCCATTATCAAGAGTTCTTCTACAATATTTTCAGCACTTCGCGGACGCCATCTCTGTTTTGCAAATTTAGAACATGCACAATACGCACAATTGAAGGGGCATCCCCGAGAAGATATTACTGTTGTCAATTTAGAATTAGCAAATTCAAATCCCGCGAAATTCCACTTATAATTAAAATCAAGCAAACTTCTGTCTGGGAAAGGAAGTGCATCTAAATCTGTAATAAGAGGCGCATTAGGTGTAGAAGTTATACGACCATTCTTCGTTTTAAAGGTCAATCCTTTAATGTCGTGAGGGTCACTTGGAGTCCCATGAGTTTTTTCTAAAAAACGACATAGCTCCAGTAATATATATTCTCCTTCCCCTCTAACTATAAAATCAACTATATCTCCATATTTTTCAATAATTAGTTCCGCTTGAATAGTTGGATGATAATGTCCTAATATAATGTTAATATTAGGATTCCATTGTTTAATTTCTTTGGCGAGTTCAATAGACACTAAAAAAGAAACTGTGAAAACAGTAAAACCAACAACATCTGGATCAATCTTCTGTATCCAACGTAAGACATTCTGTTTATTCTTATTCTCACTTGCTGCATCTAACAAGGAAACATCAAATCCATTGTTTTTTAGGATAGTTCCTAAGTACAAAATTCCTAACGGAGGCCATGGAGAGTAAATTCTAGTTTCCATGTTAGGATTAATCAGTGCAATTTTCACTATTTTTCTCGTACCTATTAGTATTTGATTTATATCTTAATTTACTATGATGATATTTAAATTTAAAATAATCCAGGAGGATTATTAATCAATTTAATAAATTTATCGAAATCCTTTATACTTAAATGGTTTAACATGATTTCTCTTCTATATTTACTAGTGATAGTTCTAAGAAGAGCTTTAATGAGATATTTCGGTCTAAAAAAGAAAATATGAAATTGATCCTCAATAATTTTAAAGATTACCTCTCGCTTCATTTTCGCCTGAGGAAGATCAATAATATCCACTCCAGTTTCCCAATATTGCTCCTCTTTGATTATTTGTTTTTGAATTAAACTTTTAAAGAGCTGAGTACCCGGCAATGCTCGAGTAAAGAGAATATAAGGAAAGTCGATATCTAACGAAGCGGAAAATTTGAGCGTATTAATCGCTTCTTCATAAGTTTCTTCGAGTGCTCCGATCATAAAGGACCCAATGATGATTTGAAATCCTGCGTTTCGGGCATTTTTAATCGCTTGTCTACTCATTTGGGGTGTGATTTTTTTATTATAGATATCTAAGATTCTCTGGTTACCACTTTCTATTCCGTACATTATAATCTCAAAATTGGCTTGAGCCATTGAGCTTAAGAGTTCATAAGAACTTTTATTTACTCTTCCATCGCAAATAAATGCAATATCTAAATTTTCTTTCTTTATTTTGCTGCACAATTCAAAAACACGTTTGGGTGAAAGAGTGAAATTGTCATCCACGATTAGTATTTCTCTGTAGCCTTGAGCTGCTAAAAAAGAAATCTCTTCAAAAATATTCTCAACACTTCTAGTTCTCCACATCCCATGAGAAAAAGCGCTGCATCCACAGAAATTACATGAATATGGACAGCCACGAGAGGTCACTATGGTTGTGAATCTTCTAGGAGAGATATCTATTTTCCCTATTCGATTCTTATAGACATCAGGTACCAAACTACGGTCTGGAAAGGGAATTGTATCAAGATTTTTAATAAATGCTCGATCTTTGTTTTTCTTAATTCGGGAGTGATCTCGATAGCTAATACCATCAACCAAATTTAACGCTTTATTGGTCTCTAAGGTCTCCACAAGTTCTACAAATGTTTTCTCTCCCTCACCCCTCACACAGAAATCAACCCACTCGTAATAGCTCAAAATTTTCTCGGGATAAAAGGTTGCCAAATAATTACCGAATACTATTATCAAGTTAGGATTCCATTCTTTAAGCCTTTTAGAAATAAGTTTTGCATTCTCAAAAGAGATGCATAATATTGAAAATCCCACAAGATCAAAATCGCGCTGTTTCACCCATGTAATTACTTCTTCATTACTAAAATTAACTGCCGCTTGATCTAATACCATCACATCATATCCTTCTTCTTGTAGACACGTTGCCAGATATAATACTCCCAAGGGGGGAGAAGACACGTAAAAAAAGGTCTCCTTTCCCTCTTGGGTATCATCGGGCTTTAAAGGACTTGGATTAATTAATGCGATTTTCAAAATTACTCATTCTCTTCTTCTTAGTATGTAATTATTAATTTTTTCAATTTGCATACATATGTAAGAGGTATCGTCTTTATTCTTTCTATATAGTCACTTATTTTATTATAAAGTCTCTAATTCCATTTATTCTTATTGAAAGACAATTTAATATTCCATTTAATTCAAATTGGAAACAAAGATTTTAAATGGATTCTTAATTGGTTGATACTTTCAATAATTTTAGAGCATTTTAATTTAATAGACCCAATCAAACAAGGAGGAGCAGCTTTTTCCTTGAAGATTTTTAAGACGTCCTAAAATTCTAAACGTGGCACCTTGATACCCACATTCTGGACATTTATGTTTTGAAATCAGTTCTACAATATCGTCTACAATTACCGCTTGATTTACAGATCCATTAACTCCATAAGGGGTAATAACTTCTAATAATCCTTCTTCACCCTCCCCAACCACTTCAAAATTTTTTATATCTCGTACGAGTATTCTTGAGGTATGTGGGCAATGAAGTAAAAAATCTTGGTATTTTTTTGACCAATGACCGCCAAAAAGTGTTGGACCTTCAGTAAAAGCGTAGATATCTGCAATATCTTTCGATTTAATGTTAAACACCTTTTCATATTTTCCAATGAATTCACTTTTATTTACGGCATCCATTTTCGCCTCTCCTTTCACCCCCTCCCAGCCTCCGCCCCCGCATCCTACAAAGCCTAAACCATCGAGATCGTAAAACATTTTTTCTTTCAATAGACGATTATCAAACATATTATTCATTAACAAGGGACTTCCTCCAAAAATCATTTTACTGACTTCCATAGTCTTCCAAAAGCCAGTTTTTTTTACCCTTCTAATCATTTTTAACATTTTACTAACATCTAATACAAATCCTCCTTTAATGCTCAAAGTTGTAATGATTGCCTTGAGAGTTTTTAATAACTTTCCTTTGACTAAATACTCCTCATGACCAAAAAATTCCCAAGGTTTATTCATACAAGCAGTAAAATACCGTGTCTTTCTCTTATAAGGGAAATCCGAAACATTCTTTCGTGCCATCATCGCCATTAAGAATCTTCCAGGAGAAAAATTGAATACAAGAGGTTTTTTATTATTTTCTTTCAATTCATTCCATCGGAAAAAATCTGTAAAACATTTAATAGAATTATATTGAATTTGATCAAAATCCTCTATTGTACGAGGAACTATTGAAGGATTTCCTGACGTAGATGAGGAGCAAGAAAAAAGAGCAATTTCATCCAATGGTACTTTTAAAAGCTCTAATGTGTGCAATCCCGACTTCTTATAGATACTGGAGGGAATATAGGGAATGTCTTGTAGATTATCCATTGATAATTCATCAGGTATACTGAAGTTAAATTTAGGACATAATTTTTCGCGATAATATGTACAATTGTCATAGGATAATGTTAATTGAGTAAGTAAGCTCTCGCAAAATTGAGTAGTTGAATATTCTTGCTCTTTAAAATCAAAATACTTTGTATTTAAATCAGTAGGTAAAAAATCTTTCAAAATTTTTGTAAATAGATTATTGCTACGCGTCATATGTTTTTATAATGTAATTTAGATTATTTCAGTTCAAACTGTCATATAATTTTAATAAAATAGGATAACATAATAATAAGTAATTAATTTTCATTAAATTTTATGCAATGGAGAAGGATCAAATAATTAGGAAATAGCCACTTAAACTCATTTAAGCCCCTGTATATTTCCATGGCTTTTGTTTAATAAGAGAATACGCAAATTCGGCATATTCTGATACCATTCGATGCGTATTAAAATAAGCAGCGAGGGCGATGGCATTCTTACATTTAAATAACCATTCATCATGGTTCATGTAGGTTGGAATGATCTCATTTTGGAGTGTTTCATAAATATATTGCGAGTCTTTTTCCCAGCTGTTTATATCCTCTCCCTCTTTATATTCATCCGGAAATTTACCAATTGGCCATCCCGCTTCTGGCTTCATTTTATAGCCTTCAATCCACCATCCATCCAATACACTAAAATTTAATACTCCATTAAGAGAAGCCTTCATACCGCTGGTACCGCTTGCCTCCCTATACCGTTCAGGATAATTAAGCCAGACATCTACTCCAGAAACCAGCATATGAGCAAGATCTATGTTATAATTTTCCATTAACACCACCTTGACTCCGTAATTGTCATATAAATACCTGCCCGCTTCATATATTTTTTTTATGTATTCTTTACCTGCTTGATCTTGAGGATGGGCTTTTCCCGCAAAAATAAATTGCACTTCTCCTTGACAGATCTTCCCTAAGCGATCTAGATCATGGAAGATCAATATTGCTCGTTTATAGGTAGCAAATCTTCGAGCAAATCCAATAGTAATAAGCTCTTCATCCAATAAATTCCAAGAATGTCCTTTCTGATAGCTAATGAGATTAAACTTATTTTCAAGATGAGCATCAAATAACTCTAAATCATCTATTTCAATAGCATTTGAAAGTACTTCCGGATGAGATTTCCAATTTGGCCATTTGCGATCAAATATTTTTCTAATGGGGCGTGAAACCCAAAAAGGCAGATGAATGCCATTCGTAATTGCATCAATATCGTAATTAGGAAACATTTCTCGAGTCGTTTTTTCATGCTTTACAGACACAGCATTCACATATTGAGAGCAATTCATCGCTAACACCGTCATATTTAATTCACCATTTTCTGTCCCTAACTTCAATAGCTCAGGAGGAAATCTGTCTTGGAACACTTTCTTAATTAAGCTATGATTAAACCTATCGTGTCCTGCTGGAACGGGTGTATGGGTTGTAAATGCACATCTTTCCTTTACTTTCTCTAATTGATTATTCAAGGTTTCATATAATTCTAATGTTGCAAATGCTCCGTGCCCCTCATTTATATGGTACACTCTGATATTTTCATATCCCAGAGAATTTAGTAATTTCACTCCTCCAATACCTAGGATCATTTCTTGCACGATCCTATTCCAGCGGGAGGTAGAATCATATAATGAACCCGTGAGCTTTTGTTTCCATGGCTCATTCCCTTCAACTTCTGTGGTAAGAAGAAACACGGGAATAATGTGTCCACTTTGTCCTATCACCTTATATAACCATGCAGAAACTAAGACTTCTTGATCTTCTAATTTAATAGTGATAGGTTGTTCTACTTTGTCAAATTCATAAAAAAAACTCCATTGAATCTCTTTTTCTTTTTGTTCTCCCTTTTCATTAAATAATTGATAAAAATAACCGCTACTGTAGCATAGACATACACAAACCATGGGTATTTCCAAGTCTGCCGCAGAGCGAACAGTATCTCCGGCTAATACACCTAATCCGCCGCTGTATGTAGGGATATTGCTTTCCAATCCGATTTCCATGGAGATATACGCAATCTTAGTATCATTTTTTAACGATTTATTAATTTCCATACTCTCAACCTACTGAATTATAAAATTTTGTGTTTATTGTTATCTTAATAAGTATTTATTATTCTTTATAATGTTTCTCAATATAAAGTTTTAGATATAAAAAATAAATGAAATCCAATTATCTTTAGCTTTCTTATTATAGTAATCTTTTTATTACTAGCTTACCAATAAATTATGGAATTATAAAAGAAATAGAATTTATAACATTTTCTTATAATTCTAAAGTTTTATCTGTCAATATTTCTACTGCAATCGAAGCATCCTTTTGATTCAACATTGTCTTGAATTCTGTGAGGTCCTTATCCCAATTATGCATGGGAATCACTATTTTGGGCTTAATATCTAACGCGGCAGATATAGATTCTTGAAAATCCATAGTATAAGTACCACCACAAGGAAGTAATGCAACATCAATATTTTCTGATTGGAGCTCTTTCATCTCGGGTATTAATTCAGTGTCTCCTGCGTGATAGACTTTCTTGTTATCCGCTTTAATGATATAACCTGCCCATTGATTTGCTTGAGGATGTGTACTCTTTTGTACGGTATAAGCGGGAACTAACTTAATAGTTACTCCAAAAAATGTATATCTTTTTCCTAACTCCAATCCTTCTCCATTATATTTTTCTAAATCTTTGAATATTGAATTGGGTCCTACTATTTTTGTGTCTTCTTTTTGTACTGCTTTAATTGATTTTCGCTCCATATGGTCAAAATGAGAATGACTTACAATTATCAAATCTGCTTTATCTTGCTCACTCGATATTTTATAGGGATCCGTGTAAATTATTACTCCCTTTGAGGTTTCAATTTTAAAGCAAGCATGAGAAATCCAAGAGATCTTCATAATTACAATTGGTTTTCGTTTCTCTTTTAATTTTTTTTAATTACATAAAATAGAAAAAGTAATAGAGTTGGAAGTTATTTCTTATCCTTTTCATTGAATTTCCATTGGGGACTTTCTAACAAAATTTTTTTTGCAACCTTATATTTGTCTGGATTATTTATCCTGATTTCTTGCATCCTTTTGGAAAACATTATATTTTTAAAATTGGGAAGTTGATTGATAAATGGCGCTTTGGAAATAGGGGTTAATTCTCTGAATTTTTGAAGTCTATTATTTTTGGGCATCTTTTCTTGCAATGTAGCGCGTTTTTCACCCTCAATATTAAGAGGCCGAAATAAAAGATTTGCTAAATCATTCTTTTTGTCCCTTGTATCGTGAATCTGCATGTTAGGATAAGTGTGAGCAGACATTCTGCAAGTAGGACAATTAATATCAATCAATCCATGAATACATATCATAATAATCAATTTTTATAATGCTGAACTTAAGTTATCGTAATTTTTCTTTTATATTAATTTTATGCCTATTATTTAATAATGGTTCTTTAATTCCAGAATTATGAATAGTTAGGAATATGGACAAGAGAGTCTAAAAATGGTTTAGAAATTATCTTTGAACTTATTTTTACCAATAAATATTGTATAAAACATATAAAATGGGCAAAAAATTATTTTTATTAAAACATTCATTTTATTAAAACATATTTCTAACAAGTCTTAGAATATTCTAAAAATTTTAAGAAAACGGAAAAAATGACACGTGCAATTATTCTCTCGGGGGGTTGGGGTACACGATTGAGACCTTTAACTTGTACAATCCCCAAAACTTTAATACCTGTATTAAATACTCCTGTAATAGAAAGAGAAATGCTTTTGTTGAAGAAAGTAGGTGTTAAAGAGATTGTATTGGCAGTGAGTGTGATGGGGAAAGATTTAAAAAATTATTTTCGTAAAGGAGAGAAATTAGGGATTACTATTCACTATACAAAAGAACAGAGCCCTATGGGTACCGCCGGTGCATTAAAACTTGCAGAGCCCTTTTTAAAAGGAGATAACTTTTTTATGCTTAATGGGGATGTTATTTTAAATTTTAATTTTAAAGCTCTCCTTGCTACTCATGAGAAATATGGAGGGATAGGTACTATTGCAAGTCGTTTAGTAAATAATCCATCGCGATATGGAGTGCTTATTATCGATAAACAAACGCAAAAAATTAAAAAATTCTTAGAGAAAGAACAATATGTCTGTTCTGAGGAGGCCCATAATAAAATGCCGGTAAATGCTGGTGTCTATGTCTTAGAACCAGATATATTTTCATTTATCCCTCCCAAGAAAAAGCTCTCCATAGAAAAAGACATTTTTCCTAAAATTGCACGAGAGGGTAAGTTATATCATTACCCTATCTCCGGAATTTGGAAAGATATCGGAAAGCCTTCTGAATTATTAAAAGGCAACATTTTATTATTGGAAGATGTATTAAAAAAAACTAAGGATAAAAAAGAGAATTTAATAGTAAAATCTGCTAATATTCACCCTAGTGTTGAAATTATTCAACCTGTATGTATCGGTGAAAAAGTAATTATAAATGAAAATTGTGTCATTGGTCCTAATGTTGTGATTGGAAATAATGTATACATTGAAAAAAAATGTGAAATTAAGGAATCACTGATTTACCAAGAAGCATATTTCTCGCAGAATTCCACAATAGAATATGCAATTATTTCTGATAATTGTCATATCCGCAAAAATGTGAAAATTAAGGGTCATGAAAAAAGTCTGGTTATTCTCGCCTCCTATGTGGAAGTCAATAATGGGATTGAATTACATACCTCTTTAAATTTCCCCATTACTGTATGTCATCATGAAGTTGTGCGTGAAAATATAATTCAATAACTCTTTTCTTGGTTTACCTTCTTTATTATGGATTTAAATTCATTCATTGCGAGATTTTATTATTCTAAAAACCTAACCTCCCCTTAGTTTTATTCTCAAAACCGAATTGGAATATTCATCAAACCAGTAATTGAAAATTTCATGATGTTGAAAGCGTTCAATATCAAAATTTTGTCCAATAATTAGGAGATTTCGTAAGGTTCTTTTAAAATATTCAAAAAATTCCTCATCCATTTCTCTAAATAGTGAAATTTGCTTGTCATTATCTACAAACCCAAACTTATAGTGTTCTATGATAAAATGGGTATTTTGGAAGCGATCATAAGTTTTTAGACTGGTGTCCAATTCTTCAGCTAATTGCTTTTTGAATATATTGAGTTCATAGTTTTTAGTAGACCCCGTAAAGAATAGATTGAAAAAGCCCATTTGATAGCCTTGATCATCATTAATTAACTTATGTTGTTCTTCAACCTTTTCAATAAACAAGTAATCTACAATCGCATCTGGAGAGATATAATTTTCTATGATATGTTCTTGCTTTTCTTCATTCATTATTTAAGCGTAAATTCTCCTCTTTTAATGAGCTCAATTATAATTAGTTCTAAATAGGATCTTCTTATCGAATTTTGCTTAGTTATATTGAATTGGTTTAAAAAATTAAACAAGATCTCTCTATTTTCCTCAACTTTCTCCTCTCCTTGCGCAAGAATTTCTGCTTCAATGAAATAATGGTCTAATGTAGGGATATAATCAATTAATACTTCCACTTTTTTTTCGTTATAAATAAATTCATATAACTCTCTTTCTTTCTTGACAGTAAGAATTTCTCTAAATCCCAATAATATCAATATTTCCTTTGTAATTACCCCCTCTTCTACTTTTGTTTCCAACTCTCTTCTGGTCTTAGTGGATGAATCTAATTTTGCACCTTTATAGGTAAGATAATGGGTGGTTTTTTTTTCTTTCGGATTATTTTTATTGAATTCGACAGATTGTCTGATACGTAATGCTTCATCAGAAGTTTTAAAATCTCTTAGACCTTCTGGCATATTAAAGTAGGTATCTTCATGTAAAAAGGAAGCTTTATAGACTCCCCCTTGCTCCATAAACATTCTCCGATAACGGTCCGGATCTAAAATTAAAACTTTTATTTCAACCTCTATCATGATACTCACTTTTTACTGAATATTTATTGCTACAAGCATTATATATCTAAAGAAGTGATTTTAGAAATAAATAGATTATTGAGGTGATATCAATAAATTCCGACCATAACCAAGTTAAAACACTCGCCACTAATTATGGCTATTTACCTTATATGATCCAAAGATATATAGACTTTTTAGGAATTGAGGAAACAATCAATCTATTAGAAGCCAATGAAAAACCCCTAAATCCATGGATAAGAATGAATTCTCTGAAGATCTCTTCTCATAATTTGGTTGAAAAATTACAAAATAAGGAAGTAGTTCTTAGACAAGGTAAATGGCTTCGCTATGCGTTTGAAATACTAAATGAACCTATTCCTATAGGATCTCTTCATGAATATCTCCAAGGGTTTTATTATATTCAGAATAAGCTAAGTATGCTCCCCCCTCATCTTTTGAATCCCACAGCAGATGATACGGTAATTGATATGTGTGCCGCCCCAGGAGGAAAGGCATCACATTTAGCTCAATTAATGGAAAATAAGGGTATCTTACTGCTCATAGAAAGAAATAAAAAAAGAATTCCCGCACTGGAACTAAATCTAAATAGGATGGGAATTTATAATTCTATTATAGTGAATATGGATGCAAGAAATCTTGATTCCTTAAATACAAAAGCAGATAAAATTTTATTAGATGCTCCTTGTACCGGGGAAGGGCTTATAAGGGAAGATCCTAGTCGAAAAAAGAGCAAAACTCCTCAAAATCTTCAAAAAATGGCACAAATCCAAAAAGAATTGCTTTCTTCTGGTTTGGATATATTAAGAAAAAATGGTCATTTGCTCTATAGTACATGTTCTATAGCCCCTGAAGAAAACGAATTGGTAGTTAATTACGTCTTAAATCAACGTAAAGATGCAAAAATTATTAAAATTGAGGCTCAGTATGGAGTTCCGGGATTCATAGAAATATTTGGAGCCTTTTTGAGAGAAGACTTGCGTTATTCTCAGAGATTTTTTCCTCATCTCCATAATTCAATAGGATTCTATATCTGTCTGATAAAAAAGATATGATACTTCTCTTTTATTAAATTGGTTTTATTGAGGTTCTCTTAAATAATATCCCTTATCTTGTAATGTTATAGCCATTGTTTCCTCTTTATTTAATTGATTCATAAGGTCTGGACAATAATCTTTGTTCATTACTGCGATCCCTAATAATTCCTTTGCTTGATTTAAAACAAGCATAAAATCCCCTCTTTTAGATGAGGAGGATCTCGTCTGAATCATTTTTAGCCGAATGTTATTACCATATAAAAAGGATTTTTCTCCCTCTGCTGTTATAATAAGAAATTGATGAGCTGAAAAAAAAGATGGATGGTTGATATAAAAATATTCAATTCCCTCAAGACTAATTTTTAATTCTCCTTTTTTTATAAAGCCTATATATGTCCCACATGAGCTGATTTCCTTTTTTTTTGGAAATCTTTTTAAGAATTGAATCAACTCATTTGACAAAAAGAATAATTTGGGATATTGGAACTTCTGGGATGATTTTATAATTTTAATATACAGATGAAGAGCATGGATATCAAAAAATCTTGCTAATTGACTAGAAATAGCATGTAATGAAGAACCTATAATCTTTTTTTCCGTCTCATTTACTTTTCTAAACACATTTAAATTTTTCATAAATTATGCAAGCGTGGAAACCACCGACTTTAGTCGGTGGATGAGATGCCACTCTTTGTTTTTTGATTCTTAATATATT
>SHMU01000039.1 GCA_008080765.1 Promethearchaeota archaeon
TGTAAAATGAAAATTAAATGTGCTAATCAACTTAAAGACTTTCAACATAAAGTCAGTAAACAAATAGTGGAAAACACGAAAGCGAACACGATTATTGTGGGAGAGCTCAATGTGAAAACGATGGCACGAAAGAAAAAAACCACCAAATCGCCCCGACAAAACAAATCGAACAAGACTCTTAATCATTCAATGCAAAACACGGGCTCGTTGGGAAGATTTGTCCAATTCTTAACCTATAAAGCACAAAAAATAGGCAAAAGAGTAATAAGAATTGATGAATCATACACCACACAGACCTGTGCGAAATGCGGGAAAAGAGTAAAGCGTTCATTGTCCGAGCGTACTATTACTTGCGAATGCGGTCATCAGATGGATAGGGACTTAAATTCCGCCGTGAATATCATGGTAAAGTTCTTGACATCCGATGACTTATCGCATCAACCCTCCTTGAAGGAGGAATCCTTTCTACGCACGTGGAAGGGGTTTACCGCGACACACAGCCCTAAGATATGCCCGCCAGCTAATGCTTAGTGGACTCGCGGGAATCCCCGTCCTTTAGGGCGGGGAGGCTTCAATATAGAATTTTAGGCATATCTCATTTAAAATTTTATTTTTTATTTAAATATATTGGATATCTATAATAGTAAAATGCCCTTACAAAAGCTTACTACCCGATATTCAGTAATCATCATGGGAATAATGATATTTATAGGATTAATTATTCCATTATTTCATTATCTGCAATCACCTCGTTTATTGCATATACCCTTTTTACCAAATAATTATGAATATAATGAGGGATTATCCAGCTCACAAGGTAACTTATCTAACTCAATATATCTTCAACAAGCATTAGATAAAAAAATTGAAGATTACTCTATGAATGGTTATTTTTCTTCTCTTTATGAATCTTCTCTCCAAGGCACCTATTATTCGCTTTCAATTCTTGAATCTCTAAATAAACTGAATACCATCAATCAAACACAAATTGAGAATTATATTATGAGTCATTATGATAATAATCACAAACTTTTCATTGATGAATATGCAAAACGTTATTTAGATACAGATTTCGAGTTGGATTATTATCCCCTCAGCACTCTTTTAGAGGTCAATTGTTACGCCTTATTGTCATTAGAGATTTTAAATGCTTTAGATACTATTGACGCTCAGTTTTTTAATGATTTCATATGGAGCTGCTTTGATATAACGGAGGGTGGTTTTATCGGACAACCCTATAACAACTCACTGCATTCAAAATTTAAGATCGCCACATTAGATAATACCTATTTTGCAGTACAGACTTTAGATAGATTAATGGATTCTTGGACACCATATACCGTGGAAAAAACACAAATCATCACCTTTATTAATGGACTACAAGAGCTCAACCAATACCAAGATTATTATGGGGGATTCGAAAATGACAACGACTTTTCATTTAGATCTTTAAATATGTTCGGACCTAACATGCTTTCCAGCTATTATGCGGTCAAAACACTGGAGTTCTTTGGTATGTGGGACTCTATTAATGTGGATGCCTTTTTTCAATTTCTACAGGCAACATATTTCGATGAAGCCAATTATTTTGAATGTGTCGAACTTGCTCCCTATACAAACTATTCAATTTACGCTGCCACTGCTATGGGATTGGATCTTTCGCTGCATACGAGTTTTACGGAAATTAATCAAACCGAAATTATCGCTTTTTTGCGTTCTCATCGAAACGATCTAGGATTATGGCCTTCTACGACATCATATACCTTTTACGAGATGATTGATACATTTCAAATCATGCGATCATTGTCGCAAAATAATTTATTGAATGAATTTACACCGCTAGAGAAAGAGATGATTGCCAATGCCACAGAGCTATTCAAAACAGGTGACGGATATAGTTTTATGGCTCATGAATATACAAAAATGAGTCAGATCTATAGTATTTCCCACGCCTTTGATCTCTATGATCGCATCTCAGAGTTAGATCTCCAAGGACTTTATCAAGATCTTGAGGATGCATATTATGATTCCGAATCTTCCGAGTTTAGAGGGTTTTACGGATATAGCGCTGATAATGGAGAATGCGGGTTATTTCGATTAGAGCCTATTGAAATCTGTAATTTAGGAACTCATACTCGCACCTTTTTTACCGACTATGAAACATCTCATAAATCCACCTATATGGCACTTGTTTCTTTACAGAAATTATTTAAACTAGATGATTTTGAGTATTATCATAATCTTACGGAGCTTGTAGAAAGTATTGAGCGCTGCCAAATTAATGAGTCTGTCTCTGAATGCTATGGAGCGTTTGTACCCTACGAAGATTGGAAACATAGACCGATAGAACACCAAGAAAGAGTAGCATTTTTGGAGCAGACCTATTTTGCACTGCATTCAATTGATTTACTTATGAACTATTTGGGGGTAGGCACTATTTTTGATTCTATAATAAATATCTCCGCTGTAGATTCTTACATTAGAAATAATATTGAAGAAACTGATGATTATGTTTATTATAATGGTTTCTGTGAAGATAATACCATTAAACTTAAAAATACTTTTTTTATGGCAAAATGTCTACTAATGTTCGACAGCTTTGATATCAATTTAACGAAACTTGGAAATTTTGTTAAGCATACAATAGAATATACCAATAATGAAGCATTATATTATGCCTTTAAATTAGATGAATTACTTTCTTTAGGGGTTAATTTTAATTATACATTATCTCAAAGCTTAGTGAAAGACCTTTATAGAGAGGATCTCGCCGAATTCCAAATTTCAAAGAATCGTACGAGCATTTTCCATGAATCATTATACTGGAATTGTTATATGAGCAAATATAGTCGCCTTAAACTCTCTGCACAATATGAGGGAAATGTGAAATTTGGGACATACAATAATATGACTGTTGATTTATGTAATATGATTATTTCTAATTTTTCCAATGAGGTTTCGGTTACTTTTGAAAATCCAGAATTAGGAATAAACACATTTACTAAACGGATTAATGGATCATATCTTCTCTCATTGTTTATTCCTAGAGAACCACAATATATTCCAATTATAGAAGGATTTATTCGAGTGTATAAAAATCTTCAATTGCTCAAACAACATTATGTCAATTTCAGCGTTTATTCAGACTCCACCATTCAATTGGATATTACTACCTTAGAGGATGTAATTTTCCTGTCTGAAGGAAATATGTTGGAATTTTATATTAGTACCAACTTTCCTGATTATTATGAATTGTTTATTAATTCCGAGATAGTAAAAAATGAAACATATGCAAATTCTACACTTATCTCCTATTCATTAGATGCATATTCGAATCAGCTAGGTTCACATTCCCTCGAAATTAGAGCATATTCACAGGATGGAAAGAGTACGTTCTATAACACAGACTTTGAAGTATATTCAAATTCTACTACCGAGATTCATGTTCTTACGTTAGAAGATGTTCGATTTTTATCACAGGAAAATCTATTTGAATTTAAGATCAATACGAATTATCCCGATTATTATGAACTATATATTGATATGGAATTAGTTGAAAATACAACTTATTTAAGTAATAAAACCATTTCCTATTCTTTAGATCAATATTCGCAAATTCTTGGTTCGCATTCTCTTAAGTTAAATGCATATAGTATAGATGAAAAAAATACCTCTTTTTACTCTGGATTTGAAGTATATTCAGACTCTATTACAGAAATTGAACTTATCCATTTGGAAGATATTATCTTTCTCTCCGAGGGGAATTCATTGGAATTCAAGATTAACACACAATATCCGGATTATTATGAAATGTATATAGAGGAAGTGTTGGTAAAAAATGCAACTTATCTAAGTGATACAACCTTTTCATATTCTTTAGATCAATATTCGGATCAATTAGGCACATACTCCATTGAATTAATTGCGTATGCGCTCGATGGAAAGAATGGTACTTTTGAAACAGAATTCGAAGTATTTTCAACTTCCGATTTGTTTATCACTTTACATAATCTTCCAAGTTATGTATATAATTCTACTGAGGAGTGGGCTATTTTTTCCATTACTTCAGACTATCCCGAATATTACTGGATTTCCATTGATGGTGAGCAATTATATAGTGATCATTATAATCCAAGTGAAAACATTAGTTTTCTTATGCCAGAACTTTCACCAGGCATTCATACCTTTCTCATCGAAGCAAATGCCACGGATGGAGATTATGTGTTTTATTCCTGCGATTTTTATGTGTTTTTAGATTCCTTTGTCTCTATTGATATCACCTATTTGAAAGGATACGAAGTATTTTCTATGGGTAACCTTCTTAATTTTTCGGTGGAGTCGTCTTCTCCAGGAAACGTTTCTTTATATATTGATGGGGAATTCATTGCGCAGTGGACCTTTGAAAAATATATTCAAGGAGGATACAGCTTTATTCAGTATATTGATGGGTATTTAGCAGGGAATCATACTGTTCTTCTTGAGGCAGTGTCCGAAGATGGAAAAAATGCGTTAAACTCTGCTCAATTTATGGTCTATAGTACCTCCACTACTGTGGTCAATATCATCGATTTGCCCAATTACGAATTTTTAGAGGAGGATAAAAAAGTGCGTTTTAATGTAAGCTCGCTCTATGAAGGTAATTATTCATTATACATAAATGGAATTATGGTGAATTATTCGGACTTTCTACCGAATGCAGAGATATTCGTATCGATTGAGGGGTATTCAATAGGTAATCATACCGTAAAGATTGTAGCATGGACAATTGATGGGTTGGAAGGCTATGTGCAAGAGATGTTCACGGTCTATACAAGCAGTACTACGCAAATTGTAATAGATCAGTTGGAGTCGTTTTCATTCCTCTCAGAACACAATTATCTTAATTTTAGCTGCTATTCATCTTATGAAATGAATTATACACTCTTCATTGATGGTATGCTGCTCCAAGAAGGACAATGTTCAAGCGGAGAAACGGTTTGGTATAATCTAGATGGATACAATCATCAATTAGGAGTTCACAATCTCTCCTTATTTGCAATTGCTCAAGACGGATTAAATGCCACATTAAATACTAGCTTCTCGGTCTATTCCAATTCTGTTTTATCTATTGAAATTCATCACTTGGACAATATTGTATTTTTATCATCAGGTAATCTCTTAAATTTCTCGGTTATAACAGAATATCCTGATTATTTTGAATTATATATTGACGGGAACTTATATTCAAACAACTCTGACACTTTAAATTATTATATATATAGTTTAGATGATCTTGCAGACCAATTAGGGCTTCATTTCATTGAGATAAAGGCATATGCCTTAGATGGTGATTATGCAGAATATGCAACCAATGTTTCGGTATATTCTCTTTCCAGCTTATCTATTGAAATTCATTCCTTGGAGAATATCATTTTTCTTTCTACAAGTAATATACTCAATTTTTCAATGATTACCGAGTATCCCGATTATTTTGAATTATATATCGACAACATTTTATCTGTAAATAGTTCTGAAGATCTTGAGCATATTATTTGTGATTTAGATGAGATTTCGGATGATCTGGGCCTTCATTCGATAAAAATATATGCCTATGCTTTAGATGGTGATTACGCAGAATATGCGACTAATATTTCGGTATATTCAACCTCCATATTACACATTGAAATTAATCGATTAGAAAATATCGAGTTCTTAAGCTCGGAAAATATCATTAATTTTTCCCTTCAAACACAATATCCCTATTATTATGAGCTCTATATCGATGAAATTCTAAATGTCAATGATACATATACGGACAATCCTATTATTCATAACTTAGATGAGCTTTCTGATAACATAGGGATGCACTCCATTATTATTCATGCTTATGCTTTGGACGGAGATGAGGTGATATACAGTACTAATATATCAGTATATTCTGATTCCACCATTGAGTTGAATATAAATTGTTCTGAACAATATGGTTATACTGAAGGAGGATATCCCCTAAATATCTCAATTAACTCTCAATATGATGGTAATTTTTCCATTTTTCTAAATACTTCTGAAATTTGTTCTGGCAACTTTGAAGCTCATGGAGACCATTTTTTCATAGAATTATCAAATCTCACCATTGGAGAATATCTTTTAGAAGTATATGCAAATGCTATTGATGGTAATGGAAATTTCTCGTCTCATTCATTCTCTATATCTTCTACTTCCAATACATTCATTCAGATCCTCCATTTCGACTCCGAATTTGAGGTCAATACCACAGGAAATTATCTTTCGATACAACTCTCCTCATTATATCCTAAACATATTAATGTCTCTATTAATAATCAAAAGGTTTATAGTAACAATTTTCTACACGGAGAAATTGTTATAGTTCCCTTGGATAATTATGAGATTGGAATGCACTCTATATTGCTTACTATAACAAGCAGAGATGGCGCTGAATTAATAATTCAAAAAACATTTAGCGTGATAGAGAAAACACAGACGAAAATTAACTTTCCCTCTTTACCATTAATAAATAATAATAGAGATCTCTCTGAAATGCAATTTGACTTTCGATTATTATCTACCCTTATCCCATTGATTCTACTGCCCACAGTAATAATTCTCTATACAGTTCTAAAAAAAAAAAGAACTTCCAAAATATCATGATAGAATACAGAATAATGATTTTTTTTCGATTTATTTTCAAATTTTTTTCTTTTTTCAATTTTTAGTTGCTATAATTTGTGTATTCAAGAGATATCTACATACAAATAGTATGCAGATTTAGAATCGATTAAGATATATATTTAACTTCATCAGGAGTTTTTCAATACGGAAAACAAAGTAGAAACCATTTGTTAAGTCCCTTCTACTACATACTACCATACTTTAGTTATTGGTTCACAAAATTTTTAATTAAGTAATAATTTAGATAATTATCTACATTAAATACTTTGCATGCCTCTGTAGCTCAGTCGGTAGAGCGTTGCCTTGGTACTAATGTAAAATTCTTCTAATTTTAAACAAACAGGCAAAGGTTCGCGGGATCATACCTCTTGCTGACGCCCAGCAAAGGGATCACACCCCGCCAGAGGCTCTTTTTTACATTTTAAAGTTCCCTTAATCCATATTCCATTTAAGCTTACTTAAATTTCAAAATCCTTTAGATCTTCTCCGATAATAACCTTGTTAGAGAAAATCTTTTCTGCGTTTTGTTTCATTTGGGAGAATATAACCTCGAAAAAAGGTGAAATATGGACCAAAATCAGTATCTTTGAATTAGAATCTCGTGCGATTTTGGCAGCATCTTTGGGAGTACAATGATTATGTTTTTGGGCAAAACTTTTTAATCGATCTGGAAAAGTAGCTTCACAAACAAATATATCTGTGTTTTTTGCGAGTTCAATAAGATTTTGATTGAATTTAGTATCCCCCGAGTAAGTCACGCTTTTCTCCTTTTCCTCAATTCTGTATGCATAGGCAGGAAATCCGTGTTCCATCGATGCGGCATGAATTGTATAGTAATTATTAATCTTATGAACCTCATTCATTTCTTCCAATTCTTTGAAATTCAATTCGAATTGTCCCAGATCTTCAGGAGTATGCGCAAGCTTTAAAACTTCTTGTATGGTACTTGTGGTATTTTTGGGACCGATGATATTCAATTGTTTGGATTTTCCAGAGATCCAATAATACCATATTAATGAAACTATTCCCATAAAATGATCATTATGGAGATGAGTTAAACAAATAGTGTCGATAGAATCAATCACTCCTAATTGTTGAAGTTTTTGAGTAGTTCCCTCCCCACAATCAAGCAATAAATCATTATTTATAAGATATGCTGGATATGTTCGAGAACTTGAAATTACTGACCCAGAAGTTCCAATTAATGTTAGCTTCATTATAAGTTCATTAAATTGTTTATTTAATCTAATTTTTACTTTAAAAAAGCCAAGATATCACTTATTTTTAACTGATATTCGTGATTTGACTGATGAAAGTAATAAATGAAGTTTAATAAGAATAAAGAAGAAAAAAACTGAAGTAATAAAAAAAAAAAATAATATTATTGATAGAAAAGGAATT
Organism: Promethearchaeota archaeon; assembly: GCA_008080765.1. Classification (GTDB taxonomy): domain Archaea; phylum Asgardarchaeota; class Lokiarchaeia; order Sigyniarchaeales; family SOKP01; genus TEKIR-8. The sequence goes on from SHMU01000039.1 coordinate 8,071, forward strand.
ATGGAAAAGGTTTCTTAACCATTCGCATCAATAGAAGGATAGCTATTCCAATACTGCTCAATAGGAAGAATATGCTAAAACCAGGAATTCCCTCTGGTATGCTGGGACGCAGAAGGAGAAATATATTGACAGGTTCTGCTTGTGTAGTAAAAGACCATATTGATGAAGTAGTATTAAGCTTCCCATCAGTGACATTTACGAACCATTTGTATTTCATTCTGTATTCCCGTCCGTTCCATGGACACGATGCAATACCCGGTCCACCGTTTGCAACTATATCTGTTCCAAGTAATAAGGGAGTTCCCGTGGTATTATCATAGAAATAGACAGTAATGGATTGTCCATCTGCATCAGTTACAGTGACTTGTAAATTTGGATTCACTCCAATTCCAAAGGAATTATCTGCAGGTAATTGATTAGTTACAGAAGGAAAGTAATCTGCAATAAATATTCTCGCATACACACCTTCATTACTACTGTCTTGGCCAGTGCTCTGCCAAGCCACAGCGAATATATGCTCGTTAAGCGCAGTCACAGCAGGATATCTTTGATTGCTAGTTGTGTAATTATTTATTTGAAACTCTACCGTTATATTTGCCTCAGTGGTTGCACTGAAAACCTTAGCATATACTCCATATCCATTCCCATCCTGATTATTACTATGCCATGTGATGACAAAAGTATCGTCAGTAAGCGTCGCTACAGAAGGGTATCGCTGATCACCATCAGTATAGGTATTCACGCGAAATTCTTTTGTAATATTTAACCCGTTGGTCGAATTGAACACGCGGGCATATACACCCCAATCACTTCCATCTTGATTATTACTATGCCATGAGATGGCGACAGTATCGTCAGTAAGGGCTGCTGCCGATGGACACATTTGATCAAACGTTGTAAAGTCATTTACTTTGAACTCTGAGGTGATATTCGTTCCTGTGGTTACATTGAACACGCAAGCATATACACCCCAAAAGTTTCCATCTTGACCATTACTCTGCCATGCAATGGCTACGGTATCGTCGGTAAATGCCGTCACGGAAGGATTCTGTTGAGCATTTGTTATGTAATCATTCACGCGAAAATCTGCTATGATTTTGGCTCCCGTTGATGCGTTAAACATACTGGCGTAGATACCATCGCTATCACCGTCTTGTCCATTACTCTGCCATGCAATGACAAATGTCTCGTTGGTGAGTGCCGCCACAGAAGGAAATCGCTGAGCATTTGTGGTATAAGTGTTCACCCGAAACTCTTCCGTGATATTTGACCCGTTGGTCGCGTTGAACACGCGGGCATAAATCCCCCAACCACTACTGTCTTGACTCGAACTTTCCCATGCAATAACGAAGGTATCGCTGGTGAGCGCCGCTAAAGAAGGATATTGCTGATCATTTGCTATATACTCATTCACGCGAAACTCTTCTGTAATATTTGTTCCTGTTGTCGCATTGAATACACTTGCATAAACACCCCAGCCATTACCATCTTGTCCACTGCTATGCCATGCGATGGCAAAAGTATCGTTGGTGAGTGCTGCCAAGGAACAATAGGATTGAGAGAGTGCGGTATGATTATTTATTTGAAATTCTACTGCTTTTTTTTCAATGTACATAGGGGAATCAGCTGATTCAATGATGCTTGTATTTTGTAATTTAATGAAGGGGTACGGGCTTTCAACAGGAATATAGGTTAAAAAAGACAGCGAGATAAGTGCAACTAAAACAAAAGATACAGAGATAATTTTTCTATTCATAATTTATGATTGATTTTAATAATGGAAAATTAATACCTCCTATTTAAGGCTTTTGTTTTACAAGAATGCTGCTCTTCTCTGTTTAAACCTTTTTTGTAAGATATTAAATAATTGAAAATATTAATTGGGATGGATAAAGCATTGTATATATAAAAGAAACTGCTCTTTAGAATTAATTATTAAAACTTGAAAGAATATCTTCTTCTATAAATAATTAGAACAATAATTTTATAAGAATGAGTCTGTGAGAGATTAATGCAACTAATCAATTAATGATAATAAGAAAAAATTTTATTAATAAAAAGAGATTATGGAGAATGTTTCTTAAGCTTCCGCATAAATAAAATGATACTGGTTCCTAGACTACTCAGCAAGAATAATATACCATACCCAGAAATACCTTCTGGAGATACAGGAGGAAGAAAAAAGAAGGAATTTGGAGTAGTACTGCTTGCTTGAACAGATAATACCTTTGCATTGATATTATATCCACTCCCATCTTGTCCATTACTTTCCCATGCAACCGCAAAGCTATCCTCAGATATTGCACAAATGGAAGTTGCCATCTGGCCATTATTTATATACTCATTCACGCGAAACTCAGCCATCATATTTGCTCCTGTGGTGGCATCAAACACTCGCGCATAGATACCATTTCCACTCCCATCCTGTCCCAAACTTGTCCAGGCAATGGCGAGAGTATCCACTAAAAGTGCACAGATGGAAGACCACTTTTGATCATTTGTGGTCTACTCATTCACTTGAAATTCTCCGACTCCCGCTTGTGCGCGTAAGTGAGTATCATTAGCTACAAATAGGTTCAAATTATATAATTGTGTCGAAGATAAATTATAGTAAATTAAATTAATCAACTTCTTATAAATGGATAAAGAACTCTTAAATAAAATATACCCTATATTTTCATATTATTTCGCACTCCAATTGAAGATTATGCAAAAAGTATCATATACTTCGCCCCATAAAGGATCTAGTGGCTTTTTTAATGGAATTATGGGCAATATTATAAATCCAATTCAACACCTACATAATTTATATTTTATTTCGCATTAGATCTTAATAATCACTTTACATCTAAATTTATTTGAAGATACTCTTATCTAATAGGAAATAATTAACAATAAGAATAATCTTTCATTATTCAATATATAGGTGTAATATAATGAATACGCCGGCGTGGCTTAGCTGGTTATAAAGCAGAGCAAGCTTGGCTACAGCGCCAGACTCATAATCCTACTGAAAAATTGGGTCAGACTGGATGTATTCTGGAGGTCGTGGGCTCGTATCCCACCGCCGGCATTCTTTTTATTAGTATTACTTTCAATTTATGTCGTTCATTCAAAGTTTTTTGGAGAAATGTGAATTTTTTGTGGACGGACCATATTCCTGAGAAGTCCCTTTTGTTTGAATAATTTGTTTTATAAACCTTTTTTTTCCTAAGAAGGAGTCCACTTTCCAAAGAGAATATGTTTTAATCTTTTTTTGTTGGATATCTCTAATCCATCTCTGATAGCATTTTTTTGAGCAAAAGAATAGCGGCTCTTCTGCTACCACTTTATTCGTATGCACCATCTTTCTCGAATTTTTTCGAGAAAAAGATTTCCTGCAATATTTGCAATACATAAGACCTCTCTTCTTAAATCAATATATAAAAACCGTGATTTAAAGTGTTTTATGTGAATATAAGATAAATATTTAAAAAGAAAAAGTGCAAAATCAGATTTCAACAAACTAAGAATTGAAAAAAAGAGAGATTATTATGAATCTTGGGCGGCTTGAGAAGGAATTGATAAATAACTCCCAAGATCATATTTATTTACGCAAATAAAACACTCCGGTGCAAAGAAGGTGATTTTTTCTACATCTTTTTTATTAATGAGGGAGTGTACTATTTTCCATGAGGTATCTACTTTGATTCTGTTTTCCACGATAATAAAGGGGATCTTTTTGTCAAAGATTTGGCTTAAATTGATATTTCCAACTATTTTCAGTAATTTTGTTTCCTGAGGGTCTTGAAATTCTATTTCGCAAGTAATTTCTTCATGATTAATTTCTGACAGCATATAAAAATATGAGAATTGAAGTATTTAAACAAAAATTCTTTTCAATCTTAATTTTTAGAGTGTATTAGAAGAAATTGAAAGATTATGATGTAATGGAAATTATTTCTAGCTCCATTATACCTTGAAATTCTTGTCAGATGAAAAAAAAGGAAAGAAAAATATAAGATCTTTATTTTTCGTGTTGATTTGATTTATATAGAGTGAGTCTTAATCATTTTGATTGTCTTTCAATATAGTACCTCCTGCTCGGTGATGAGCTGTTTTCTTAAAGTTTGTCTGAAATCCAGGAGTATAATTCATATATTTCGGGATGGGATAGCGTAAACCTGCCTTATGAGTAGACTCTAAACCTTCTATAATAAAGCCTAACTTGGGTTCCGGAATAGAGAATAAGATCTCATTATCTTCTGCGCCACCCCAGACGCGATCTCCATTACCGAGGATGATAAGTTGAGGCTCTTTTGTTAGAAACGGCTTAATCACACCCTCATGACAGGAGCCAATCCTTCCCGCTGCGCTAAAGGTCATTACACCGCCTTTCATATACAAATAGGATTGAATGAAGCGCATAGCCTGGGCGGGATTACAATATACTTGAACTACATCTGGTTCTATTTTTGTTCTGGTGAGCGGAGAAATGACTAATCCCAGATATCCCTTAGGGAGTATGTAAAGACATTCATCCAATTTTTGTGAAGTTTGTAAATCCTTTGAATATAAACCAATATTGAATTGATGTCCCCAATTTACAGTAGTCTCGTTAAGTTCATCCCAAGAGTATACTACTCTTGCCAATTTGCATACTATATCCTCTTCAGTAACGGCAATCGTCCACCCATAGGAACGCGCCATTCGAAAATCTTGACATACAAAATTTTGGAGCTTCAAATCTTTCTTGGGTCGTTTGGCTTCTTTAGGGATTTCTTCTTCCTCTTTTATCAGTTTTATTGCAAGCGGGAAACTCCCAGGACGTATATATTTCTCAATCTTTTCTCCATATACCTTATATTGTGTTAATTCTTCCATATCAAATTTCTATTAATTCATCCTAAAAAACATTAGCAATTGTTTTTAAACTTTAAAGTAAAACTTTTTAATAGATCGGTGAAAATATCTCTTTATGGAAAGAATAAATTCAGAAAAAATTTCCTCAGAAGATGTGGGAATTTTAGATGATAACGCTGAATGGCTCGGAGTACCTAAGGGATACTTGATGGAATGTGCTGGTTATACCTTTGCAAATGAAATCATTAAGCGGTATAATTTGGAAAAAAAATCAAAAGTCTTGATTTTTTGTGGAACGGGAAATAACGGAGGAGATGGGTTTGTAATTGCCCGACACCTATCTTCCTTTCAAGTGGGGTCAAGAGTACTTTTGTTAGGCCCATCTTCCAAAATCAGGAGCGAAGAGGCAAAGTTAAATTGGAACATCATCTCAACATCCTTAACTCATATGATTGAGACTTCCATATTGAAAGATTCCACAGATGTCGTCAATTTGGGGATATTACTTGACAATGAACGGACCTCTTATAAATTAATTATTGATGGACTGTTAGGGACAGGAATTAAAGGAAAAATTAGAGAACCTCTTGCAACTGCCATCGAATTCATAAATGAAGCGCGTACCCATCAGAACCTCCCAGTAGTTTCTATTGATGTGCCTTCAGGGATGGATCCCGATACCGGAGAGGTTCCAGATAAAGCGGTTAAAGCTGATTTAGTGATCACATTTCATAGAAATAAGATAGGGATGAAAGAAAATACAGAATATATTTCGAAGATCATTGTAAAGTCAATTGGAATTCCATATGAGGCACAATTATTTATAGGTAGGGGTGATTTCCGAAGAGCATTGAAATATCGGGAAACAGATTTTCATAAGGGACAATTTGGGAGAATGCTGGTAATTGGAGGATCTAAAAATTATTCGGGAGCACCCGCATACTCTTCTTTGGTGGGAATTCAATTTGGACTGGATTTGGTTATTACCTATACACCTCAAGTAATTGCCGATGTTTTACGCTCTTATTCTCCTAATATGATAGTACGCGCCCAGAAAGGAGACTGGCTGAATATGGAAGCGTTCGAAGAAATTGCATGGCTTGTTGATTGGGCTAATGCGATATTGATAGGCCCTGGACTTGGAGAGCAACCTGAGACAGAAGAATTACTAATAAATTTATTAAAAAAATTTAAAAAAGATGCAAAATCCTTTGTTCTTGATGCTGATGCGCTTAAACTGGTGAGGAATCATTTTGATATACTTAAAGGGCAATCTTGTATTTTGACGCCTCATGAAGGAGAATTTAAAATTATGACTGACATCGAACTTCCTTCTTATGAAAAAATTAAAGCACGGGGAGAAAAAATTTTTGAAACGGCTCAAAAATTAGATTTGACACTTTTAGTTAAAGGTCCTTATGACTATCTTACCAATGGACATGTTTTAAAATTAAATCGAACGGGATGTCCCGAGATGAGCATCGGAGGGACAGGTGATGTTCTTGCGGGATTATGTACCGCATTTATTGCCACGGAAAATGAGCCATTTACATCCGCCTGTGCCGCAGCCTTTTTAAATGGCTATCTCGGAGAGTTTTGTAAAAAAAAAATTGGGTCTCGATTTACTGCTTTAGATATGATCCATAATCTAAATGAAGCCATTAGCAAGCTTCAATAATTTTTTTCTTTCTCTGCTCAAATTGTTTGTCATTCTTTTTATAACAAATACCTATTATCCAACCATATTATTTATTTATTAGATACTTTTATATTTATCAAGTATTATTTATTTAATATAAAAGAGTTTTACAATATCAATATATTATAATAAATTAAGAATAAATTAAGATTAATTAGGTGGAAAACGATTCAAGTCTTTAAGATAAATGATGACGGAACAACAACAGAAATGCAAACAGAAGGTCCTATAAAGGATATATTAGAGGAAACAGAATGTTATGTGTTGGTTGCCGACAGTGTGAAGAAAGTGTATCTATGGAAGGGCATTCAGAGTAGCGTGCGAAAAAAATTTATTGGAGCAAAGAGGTCACAAGAAATTAGAGGACAAGTAGGAATGCATTATGCTGTAACCCCTCTGGACCAAGGAGATGAGGAGGACGAATTCATTAAACTGGTTGGAGGAAAAACTACGGATGGCATCGCTAAAGGAGTAAGTGAAGAGGATTTAGATAAAATGGCGGCACCTCCCTCCCCTACAGCAAATACCTCTTCCGGTTCTGGTGCCTCAAGACCTATTCCCTCTAATAGAAATCAAGGACCTCTCTATACAGGTGCAAGCTCGATGCAGGCTTTTACTGCCGATGAATCTCAAGTCAATTTTGAACAAATAATGCAAAAATTGGAAGAACATGAGTTACCTCCGGGATTCGAAAGGGAATTAATTATTATTGGAAATCATGCATATAGTGTAGTGGAAAAAGTTCAAACCTTTTTAGGAAAGAAGCAAGTAGAAAAAGTAATGGAGAAAGTTGGCACGATACCAGAAGGAATCTTTTTTGCACAAGATTATTCACCACGCATCCTCTCTGAGAATGGGCAAATAATTGCCATTGAATTTCTAAAACAGACTGGTGAGGATTCCAAATCTACCAGCCAGCCATCTACAAAAAAAGCTCTTGATAATCAAATAAAAGACCAATTAATTAAGAAAAAAAAATAACAGAATCATTACATTTACTAACTAATACCATTATGAGGTAAAAAATGTCCCTAACACCAGAAGAGGCTGAAAGTCTTTCCAAATTCCTTGGAAATATTACTGAGCATTCAGAGCTGGAAGCATTGGCTCTCATCACACGGGAAGGGCTCAGGCTAGCGTTTTCCGCCGTTCCCGGCTATAATATCGATCCCGATTTATTTTCTAGCCTAAGTGCGGTGGTTGTTCAATCAAGCAGCGATGCGATATCCACTCTTGGTTATCATGATATGCTTGAGACCATTATTCGGGGTGAAAACGCATTTATTATCTTAAGTGATGCGGGCCGTTTCCTATTGATGGGGGCAAGTCGTAATATTGAAGACTTGGGAAAGATTGTTTCTGTATTTCGTTATTACAGCGGAGAAATCAGGAAGCGTTATCCTAAAATCGATTAAGTCTTCAAAAATCCCAATAAGATAATTTTTTAGTGCCTAACTAACTTTTATCCTTTTTTCTCCTCTTATCTCCTTTTATCTAGATTTCACCCAGAAAATAATACCTCTATTTTTAATATAAATCTTTATATTCGAAACTTTCATTAGTATTTATAAGAGTTAACTAAATACCAAGAGGTAGATTAAAGATGAAGGAAGTCAAAATTGTCTCTTTTGATAATCGCGGAAGAATTGTTGTCCCTAAAGTGATTCGAAAAAGCCTTGGTCTCACAGAAAATAGCCAATTGATGATGGTAGCGGATACTGAAACAAAAGAAATTAAGATCACTCCTGTAGCTTTTGATCCAAACAAACAGCCCATCAAATTTCGCATTAAAATACGTGATAACCCGGGGTCTTTAGCAAAAATCGCATCAACTTTTGGAGATTTGGGAATCTCCCTAATGTACGGGGAGTCTGCGGTGATAGAGAAAGATAGAACTGCTATCTGGACAGTAATAAGTCCTACACCTCATATTTCCCTGGATATACTTAAAGAAAAGCTTATCCAAGAAGGAGATGCAATTGATGTGGAAGTTATCCCGCTTTAATGATACTTCTTCGATTGCATGGGATGGAGGATTTACTAAACTTTATAATGAGATATTATAATTATATTAATATAGTGAAGATGAATTTTTTATCAATCATCATATTTTATTAGATGGAACATATGCCCAAAAAAAAAAAAGAAGCAGAACCGGAATATTCATTAGAGGAGGCTTTAAAATCATCTAAGAAAACGGAAGGTGATTTACAAGACTTCTTGAGTGCATTACATAAAGGAAAAGGATTTTATCAAAGACCTCAAAAACCAGAGGAGCCAGAGGTAGCGCTTCAAAAAGATCCTCAATTATTGCATGAAAAAAAAGCCGTAGTAAGCGATGCTGAAGAAATGGAGGATCCTCAATTAGCTTATGATTCAGAAGCTTCAAAAAAAATTGCTGAAGAATATATAAATGAGAGTATTTCTATTTCAGAACAAAAACAAGCCCCTGGTAAAAAAGAGCTAATTGAGACTGGAGAAACTGAAAAAGAAGAGCTTACTAAAGAAGTAGAACATGTTACAGAAGCAGAACCTGAAGTAAAAACAGAAGAGAAATCCGATCAACAAGAAGAATCTATCTACAAAAACTTAGTTGAATTTTTTGAGGAACTTTTCGAGGGATATGCGGATAGATATGGTCGTTGGGAGGATTCTATCAATGCTCTTCTCTCAGTTTTAAGAAAAATGCGCAAGGTTACAAAAAACAATTCCAAAGAATTAGTTTCTGGTATTCAAAAATCCTATGGAGAAATTCAGACCAAGCTACAACAATTCAAATTAAAAAGAGATGAGATGGAGAAATATTCAGGGGTGAATATTGAGGAAATGAGTAGTGAATTTAAGAAATTAATTGGGCTTATGAGCATCCAGCTGAAAGAATATCGATTAAGAAAGTTGACGGATGAGCTTTTTTATTAATATTTATTTATCTTAATGGTTTATTACTAATTATAATCAATACTTGTCCTAATTTATACATATGAGTCTTGAAAATACTAACTTTAATAATGCGCTTATTTTAGACGTAGGAAATAGCATTTTTCGGTTGGGTTGGGCAGGTTCAGATGAACCAGAAGTTCAAGAACCGTCTATTTATGCTACTACTACTAATTTTAAATTTCAATCCGATTTTATCGAAGGATTTAAACAAATTTTCTCTGATAAAATGGAAAAGGAGTGTTTATTCGGTCGGGAAGCTTTTCAATACCAAGGAATCCTCAATTTTGAGGATCTGAATGTAGTTGAAAATTCTCAGATCTTCATTGAGTACTTTCTTCACCAATACAAAAAGTTAAACATCCCCAAGGAACATCAATTCAAACAACATATCATTATTATAGATCCTTTTTTAATGACGGATTTAGATAAAGATAAATTTAAGAAAATCTTTTTTGAAACCCTAAATTTTCCTTCAATCTTATTTCTTCCAGCAGAAATGGCAATTCTCACAACTCTCAATAAAATTGATGGGGTAATTGTTAATATAGGGGAAAAAAATACTTATGTCTATTCTGTATATCGTGGATTTACCGATCCCATGGCAAAAGACAGAATTCCTATTGGCGGCAGAGAATTGACGAATTATTTTTTAAATATGGTCATCACAGGGAAAGGCGCAAATAAAAATTTCTTTTTTGATTATTGGATGGCAAAAAAGATAAAAGAAGAGCATGCATTATGCGTTCTACATCCAAAAAAAGAACGAGACAAAATAAAAGAAGATTTAGCTCAATATGATAGGACGATCGAACTTCCAAATAAATATAGTTTTACAATCAATTTCGAACGATTTATGTTAGTTGAGCCTCTATTCAATCCCCGCATTATCCATGTAGAACATAGAAATATCGTGGAAAGTATTGTAAAGACAATCAAGTTTTGGGAACGGGAGCAACGTGCGGAGCTATTATCAAATATAATTTTGGCAGGTGGATCGAGTAAAATACCTGGCATGAAAGAAAGGATTCGCTCCGAATTAACAAAACACTTTTCAGAAAAATTAGAACCTCAAATAAAAATTATTACACCGAAAAATAGAGATATCATGGCCTGGGTTGGCGCTTCAATCTTATCCTCCCAAGGAAAATTGAAAAAGGGAATTGAAAATCCTAATTTATAATATAATGCTTTCAACAATTCTTATAATTAATAATTGAATTAAAGAACTTATAAACACACAATATATAGTAAAAATATAAAAAAAGTAGAATTAATATGTTTCAAACTTATACTCGTCAGGAAAAGTTTTTAGACGATTTTCAAGAAAGATACCAACAAGGAAAAGAACTATTAACCAAAGGGGACCATCATTGGTCCACGAGACTTCTGGTTGATTTATATTTTAAAATAGAAAGTGAAGTTTGGATATCCTCTCAAAAGAAAAAGCAACTAACCTTACGATTATCGAACTTATGGATTAATTACATAAAATCGCTTGAAAATAATGGTGAAATTACCGATTTAATTAAATATATTGATGCTTATGATCGCTTCTTTTCATTTCTGCTTCAAGTAGAGGATTATAATCTATTTCAGAATTCTATCAATGAGTTACTGAAAAGCTTCGTACGGATGGATGATCTCTCGCTTTTAGGACTTTCAAAATTCATCAATTCTACTTCCAGAAGATTCACGGAACAAGGAAATTATATCCAAGTGATAGAGCTTCAATTTTTATTAACCCATCTTAAAGAATCTCTAGTTCATGCGAATTATTTCGATGAGATTATGGAACATATCTATGCAATACTTTTGAAAATCGAGCCCTCTAAACGCCCTTTATTTTTATATACGATTGTAGCAAATGTTTCAATTAAATTCGACCTTGGGCTTCAACCTAAGAATTTTTCAAACGATATCATAAAAAAAGTTATGCATATGCTTCCTGCGAAATTGAAAGAATACTTTAGCGAAATTGATTCTGTCGTTATAAACGAGCGAACTTTTGATTCAATACAAGATGATTTATACCATCTAATTACCTACTTAAATAATATAGGTGAATCCTCATGGACTATGGTTATTATAAGAAATTTATATTATTATGTCAAAGAATTTCGATCATTTGATGATTCAATTCAACAAATTCGTCAATTTATAGAATTTTCTGCAGATAGAAGTCATCTAAATATAGTTTATACAATTTATGATTATTTAGAATCGATACTACTATTGAATGGAGAAGGAAGGCAATATTCTACATCCTTAATAGAACTATGGGCAGAAGCGTGTAATAAATTTGCTGACATGAAAGAAAAGGAATATCTTTTGCTTTCTATTGAACGATTAAATAAACATTTGCGAGTACCTCAAGATGAATCAAAGTTTGTTCATTATTTACATACATGCAATTACTTATGGAAATATCGCTCTATCTTTTTTTCCTTTCGCGAAGAAGATTTTTGGAGGATGATATATTATCGGGCTATTTATCAAGAGAATGATCTGGCTCTTGCTCAAAAAATCATTTCCTATATGGATGAAAAGCTTCACTGCTTCGTAGAAGATTGTCAGAATATCCAGAAAATTGCCATAGAACAAAAAAATACCCTCTATACATTGGAAGAGCCTGAAGATTATTATTTCAAACAAAATAAACTCCATATTGTAAATATGGTAATTAAAATTGATAACGCAGGTGAATTTTCATATCGAATTTATTATTCTGATGATAATATTTTAGAGAAAACCTTTAAAAAAGAGCATTGGAACGATACCTACATTATTAAAATATATAACGATTTGTTCTCAGACATCTCACCCAAGAAATATGACTTTACTCTTAAAGAATTTGGAACCATCTTATATCTCTTACTTCCTAAGGTTATTAGAGATTATTTTGCTCAATTTCGTACCCAGATTTTACGTCCTCAAATCTACTTTGTGTTTGATAAGATGACAATCCCATTTGAATTCATCTACAAAAAAGGGTTCTTTTTGTTTGGATATTCGATTGGCTATAATATCGGCACACCTCCAATAATGGGTGCAAAATTCCTCTTAGAAAAAGAAGATGCTCGTAAATCATTACCCTCTTCAACCACACAAGGATTTGAAGTATTGCTCATAGATTCTATTAATGCACTAGCTCCAAAAAAATGGGTACAAGAGGAGAACAGAAAAGTTTTATTATATGAATTCTCTTCTGGAGCCAATGAGCTTACCTATATAAAAGATTTATTTGAAAATCAATCAGAAATCCAGAATATTCAGGTATTACAAGGCTCTGAGAGCACCACGGAATCAATATTGGATAATATTTCTCAAGGAAAATATCATATAATCTATTTTGTAGGAAATATTATTTTTTCCGAATCCCATCCCAGCTATAGCTATTTCATAACTAATAATAATTCCATTCTCAAGTTTGTTGATTTATTTGATGCCTTAGAAAAACAAGTCCAGAGAGTAAAGCCCATTTTATTTTTTGATACACAAATGTTTGATAGGGAAGGGAATAAATTAAAAGAGGGACTCGCCTATATTTCAGAGATCATTTCGGAGCTTAATTATAATAATATTAAGGGAGTTGTATGTAGACATTATCCAGAATTTGATACAGAAACCAAGAAAATGATCAACAAATTTTTCACTAATTTATTCGAGAAAAACAGTTTAGGAATTTCACTACTAAAAGCTCGCGAAGTATTTCTACCAAAGATTCCTAAATTAATCAAGCAACAATTGGATGCTGGTAAAACCGTTGATCCTGATATTGATAAAAGTAAGAATGTTACTATCGAAAATAGTCAACAATATCTAGGTTTTTTAATCTTTGGGGAACCATGGAACAAACTTTAACTTTATATTATTCCTTGTTAAATATCTCTTTTTTATGTCCTTTGATTTATTTACTTCTCCTTATTTTTAAATAGAAGTTCACTCTCAATGAAATAAAATTAAATATCCGTTCTACATTAATTAAATAAGAAATAATTTAATATGAGTTGATAAAAAAATTTCCTCGGCTGACAGAATAAGAGAACTTCGTATTGAAAACCAGAAACTAAAAAATCAAGTAGAAACGCTGGAAGAAAAGATTTTAAGCTTGGTTGGAAATATTGAAATTGAGATCTCAGAGAAGGGCTCGATAAATGAAGAAATAATTACCTTATTTTCGAATTCCACCACCACTCTAAATATATTGACGCCTTATGTTGACAGATTTTATACTAATGAAATTAAAAGATTAGCTGAGAAGGGAATAAGCGTGTTAGTTATCACCCACAATAGAGGCTTAATTCCAAGAGAATATGGATCCTTTTATGATGAATTGAAGTCGAGCGACAATGTGAAAATTGTAAACAGCCCCAATATTCAATGCATCATCGCATTTAATGATAAAAAAGGAATATATTCTGGAGGAATTTTGGATAAAAACCTCTTAGATAAATCAATTTTAATCCTTACTAAAATCAATGAAGCTTCCAAATTGATGAAATTAAAGCAAGTTTATAATTTATTTCTGCCAAGTTTTATGAGAAAATAAGAATAATATGCACTATATTATTATTCCTTTTTCTTCTCAAATTTTTACGAGAAAAATTGTTTGGATATATAATTAAAAATTAATGAATTTCCTAGTTTGGGCTTTAAATTTGATTTATTACATTTTATTTGACATTTTAAATATTTCTATACCTTAAAATGGATAATTGCATGATAACCTGTAAAACTATTGTAGAACGATTTGGTGCACAGTCCACCATCTTTGAGAAAGCATACAAATATTTATTAAAAATGAGTATTACGCATGAACAACTTTTTGAAAATCAGTTCAAAAAGTGGCATGATTATTTTAGTATCATTTATGGGAATGATGCCACAAGAAATTTATTTTTAATGCACACCTATTACACCCACCTTTTAAAAGCTCTATTAATAATGAATAAATTTGAGAGAATCCATAGGTTTAATAAAACTGATCCGAGCAATCCACATGGTAAGAAATATAAAAACGATTCAAGTAATAAGAATAATGAAAAGAGTCGGCTTCATGAATTTACGGCTTCAGAAAATAATTATGAGCTGTTTCTAAATTATTTTTACTCATGCAATTTGCTTGAATTTGGTCTTTTCGAATTTGAGTTGTTTAATTGGATCTCTTTAGATTCAGATCTGCTCATATGTATTTACGAGGAGATTTCTTCCCATGTTTTTCAGGCTCAAGATCTTTTTCATCTTTTATATCAAAATATTTTCTACCAGTCTACTCGCCATAAACTCGGTGAATTCTATACCCCTCCCTCTCTGGTAAGAAAAATGATAACTCGTTCTTATCAGTTTGGGGATAAAACATTGGATCCCTCCTGCGGGTCAGGTAATTTTATAATGGAATTAATACAACAAATTTTTCGCACAGAGTATCCTTTAAATGAAAAAATCAAAGCCATCAAGAATATATATGGATTTGATATTAACCCATTAGCAACATATACTGCAAAAATAAACTTATTGCTGCTATTGAATAGGGTTTTATCATCCTCTTCCCAAAGTGTTTCGTCAATATTTATAGAAAAGGATTATACATCAGCTATTCTTTTGGTAGATTCCTTATGTTGTGAACTTCTTACTGATGATTATTGCCAAAAAGAAATACAACAGCTGTTCAATTCATTTGATCTTGCTATTGGAAATCCTCCTTGGCTTACATATAAGGATGCTGGGAAAAATGTAAGGATTCATTTGAAAAAATTGAGTGCATATTATGATATAAAACCGTTGGCGCAGAATATTACTAATATTGAACAAGCTATTATCTTTTTGTATAGGATTCCCGATATCTTCTTAAATAGGAGTGGAAATGCAAAAATCTCTTTCGTTATGCCGAAATCACTCTTAGTTTCTTCTCAAAATCAAAAAGCTCGGAGGTTCGAAAGTTTTAAAAATATTGTGGTGTTTGAATTTAATAATCTTCTCTTTAATATTGACTTTTGCTGTGTTTTTGCAAACTATGTTGCAGGAAATGGGAAAAGAGAATCCATTATCAACAAATATCCTATAAAAGGTGAATTATATGATATTAAAACCATGAATCTTTTAGAAGAGTATACCCTTGAACCTTACGTTTATTTTGAGTTGAAACAAGGTGATAAATATCTAGTCAAAAAATTAATTAAAAGCAACGAAATCAATGCTCTTTTTCCATGCACTCTCTCGAATTACTATAATAAATTTATCCAAGGGGCAGATTTATTACCAAAATCTTTGTTATACGTAGAAATAATTGATGAAGCACAGAAAGGTGACATAGTTTTTATTGATCCATGGATATCCCCACAAGCAAAAGGAGCATGGAAAAAACCATTTTTTTCGAATGTCCAAGTAGAAAAACAGCATCTTTTTAAAGCCACACTCTCCAGGGGTTTATATCCTTATTTCATATCCTTATTTCATGTGTTTCTTCCCTTAGATAATATTTTGCGTTATAAACCTGATAATCTTGCTCCTTTAAGTAAGAAACACTGGATAAAAATAAAAAATGTTTATCAAAATCAGAAAGGAAAAGATTTATTTGATTGGGGTATCAATTATAGAAATAAACTTTGCACTAACGGAGAAGTCAGAAAATCTCAAAGATATCCCTATAAAGTTGTGTTTCCCAATGCAAAGACTCTTATGGCTGCGGTAATCGAGGATCCCTCTTCTGAAATCTTTATTGACTCTACTCTCTATTATTATGGAACGGACAACAAAGATGAGGCTTACTATATATGTGGAATGCTCAATATTCCTAAACTCTATGAGAGCGTGAAAGCAATTAGTGATACGAGACACCACCATAAAAGACCTCTCTATTTTAATATTCCCAAGTTTATAAACCTTCAAGAACAGCAAAAAATCGCTCATCTGGCTCAAAAATGCTCCAAACTTATAAAAAAACGATTTCTCAACACAAAAAAGGATTTAACACTTTCTACAATTAAAAAAGTAATAAAAAATCCCCAACAAGAAATCAATAGAATGGGGACTCAAATTCTTAATTCGGCAGAAAAGATAATAATTATACGAGAATATCTCCTCTCTTAAATTAACTGAATAATCTTTTTTTCTCTTTAGATTCATTTATTTAAATAATCATCGCTACTCTACTCTAATCAAAAAATATATCCAATCATATGCTTGACAATAAATACCTTTTACTCTTAGAAGAAAAACTAATAGACAAAAAATTTATTGGTAACAAATGGGGTATCAACGACAAAAAATCACTAGTAAACAAAAACAAAAAAATCTTTTGCTTCGCCTCCAGTTATGAATC
>SHMU01000040.1 GCA_008080765.1 Promethearchaeota archaeon
ATTGCTTTAGACCACGATAAATAATAAGTTAAAAAAAATCGTATTTAAACTAAGGAAGTTATTTTTGATCAAATCCTAACCATGATACAAAAAACAAAATTGGATTGCTTATGTGGTGAAAAATTATATGAGAATGGAACATTTCTTATTTGTTTGAAATATAGAAAGATCTTTAAGAAAGAAGCGGGAAATGTATTATAAAACACTTTTTAATTTCAAATTCTAACCATTTCAGCTCTTATATTTTCCTTTTTTATTTTTCTTTCTATTTTACGTTTAATTTCTTAGTTTTGAGTTTTTTATTGCCTTATATTACTATTCTCTAATATTTTTTAATATATTCAAACTAAAATTTAGGAAATTAAAATATTACATTTAGCAACTTTAACAAGTTTTTAAGTTAAGTTCAATATATAAAAATATAAACTATAATTTTTTTTTATTTATTAAAAATTATTTACCAATACTATGATTTTTCTTTTGTATTGGAATAGAATAAAGACTTATTATGCTAAGACAAATTTACATCTACAGAAAGGATAAGCTTTTATACTACAGGAAATTTGGGAAAGCAGTATCAGAAAAGAATTTAGATTCAATTTTAGAGCAATTAGAAAAAGAATCCCTTGGGAAGAATCCAAATAAAATGAATACGTATATTTATTTTAGATATCGAATTTCCTATTTGACGGATACCGAACTTAATTTAATTTTTATTTTTATAACTGGTTTAACAGATAATCCTGAAAATGTTGAAAAAGAATTAATTATATGTAAGAAAGAATTCTTAAATATTTTTGGAGAAATAATTCAAAAGAATAGATATGATGAATTGACTTTTCAAGTATTTGATCCCACGACGGATTTAATTCATAAGAATCTTAGACCGAAAATTTCTCTGGTTGGTTTTTCTGGTGTAGGTAAGACAACCATTACCCGTCTTATCAAAGCAGAAGAAATACCTATGAAGCACATACCTACCATTACAGGGGATATTGCTACCATAAAAATCGGGAAGCTCCATTTTCATCTCTGGGACTTTGCAGGACAAGAGCAGTTTTCTTATTTATATGAATCATTTATTAAGGGTAGCGATGCGGTCTTGCTTATCACTGATTCTAGTTTGGAAAATGTAGAAAAAAGCAAGTTTTTCTTGGAATTGATCAACGAACAGGCCCCTAACGCCCATACCTCTGTTATTGCCAACAAGCAAGATTTAGATGATGCGCTCCCTCCAGAAGATATTGAAGGTATCTTAGGGTTAAAGGCATATTCAATGATAGCCATTGATTCAGACAATAGGGATAAAATGATAAAAATAATTGCTGATATCCTCGAAATGGATGCTACTATTTCTCCACTATTGCAACCGTTGTTAGAAAGAGATGAAAAGATGGCAAAGGCACAAAAAGCACTAGAAAGCGAGAAGTTTCAAGTTGCCGCCAATCTCTTTGAGGAAATTAGTGATTTATGTTTGGATTTAGGAGATGATTCGTTAAGTCGTGAATTCTATGAGAAGGCACAGCAGATTAAATCCATGCTTCAGAAAGTAAGACAGAGGGCAGCAGTAAAAAAGACTAAGAAGAAAACACCCGATGAAAAACAAGCTGAAGAAGCCGAAAAAGCTACAAAAGAAAAGGAAAAAGAAAAACAGAAAGCAATAAAAAAAGGGAAAATTGTAAAACCAATTGTAAAACCAGTTCCTTTAAAGGGTAAAAAAGGAGAAAAAACAGCAGAGGAAATCCCTAGAAAACCACCTATGGAAGTCATTGAAGAGGTTGCTAGTGAGGAAGTAATAGACGCGGAGTTAAAGCAAGGGAGTGTTAAAGAGCCTTCCCCCGAGGCCGTATCTAAGGAAGTTTCTAGAGAACCCCCCAAGGAAAAAATGGAAAAACCGCCCAAAGAAATTGCCAAAGAACCATCAAAAGAAGAAATTGGTGAGGAAAAGGCTGAGGAGACCGTAAAAGAAGCACATGAAGAAGTTATTGAAGAAGAACCGATTGAAGAAGAGGATATTGGGGAAGAAATACGATTAGAGCTGAACCCAGAAGACTTCATGGTAAAACAACGTCCTAAGAAAATCAGTGTGGTTCCAAAAGATGCTCGAAATAAGTTAAAGACCAGCTCATATGGGCACGTAGTTAATCCCGATAAAGCAAAAAGTACGGAGAAAACTATTAAAGAAGTCCAAAAAGCACCAAAAGAAGTAGCAACACCAGAGAGGAGTACAAAAGAGGAAATACCAGAAATTACAGCAACGCCGCCAGAGGTACCAATATCAGAAATCGATAAAACCTCTTCTCAATCCCTAAAATCCAGCGAAAAAATTTCTGAGACACCTCAAAAGGTAGCACCGAAATCTCCTTCTAGCGAAGAATCTAAACCAGATATGAAACAGAAAAAGACCTTAGAAAGCGAATTAATGGATTTAAAAATTCAAAAAGCGAAGATCTCAAAAATGCTTTTAGATTTTGAGCTAAAGGAGTTATCCGGAGAGATTTCAGGGGATGAACTTAATGAAAAAACGGCAAAATTAGCAAAGATGGAAGAGCGATTAAAGCAACAGATAGATGAGCTGGAAAATCTTATAAACAACTAATACTAAGAAGGTTTTGTTTGCAGATTTTTATTTTGACTTACTATTTTCTACAAATAATCTATTCTTTTATTCTCTTCCTATCTATTCTTTTATTCACTTCATTTTTAAAACGAGATAATATCTAACAAATATTCATCTGGTACATTAGCTTGACCTAATTTTATATTTTTCTTCCCTCCGTGATAATCAGACCCTCCAGATTTAATTAATCGATATTTTTCTGCTAATTTTCTATAGAAGTCAGGAAGATGGGTTCGAGCCCATTCTTCTTTTACTGTTTCATAATAAGGGCGATTCATATCATATGGATATTCAATTTCGATACCTTCAATGCCCGCATCAGTACACATTTTTACAAATTGTTCCCTATCTGAAACTTCATACACACCTGGATGAGCTAAGATTGGTATACCTTTTGCTTTTTTAATCACTTCAATTGCTTGTTCAAGGGTTACTTCAAATTCTCTATCAACATAAGCTATACCTCCCAAACTTATCATTTTAAAGAGCTGATCCTTTGTCTTATTTTTCACTTTCTCTGAATTATTCTTGATCATAACTTCAACAATATGGGGTCGCCCAACCGAATTAGATTTGGCAATTGCTTTAACTTCCTCATATGTAATATTATAATCAAATTCGTTACGGAGTCTGTTACAAATCGCTTCCTTTTGGTGCAACCGTCCTTCCATTTGAAGTTTTAATGTATTAACAAGAGGGTTGCATCGGTGATCGATATTTAATCCTACGATATGAACATCATTTATTTCTCTGTAAGGTTCATGCTTAATTGAAAGTTCTATTCCGGGAATAGCAATGATTTGTTTAGATTCTCCTGCAGAAAGAAATTCGTCAAGTCCATCAACTGTGTCATGATCGGTGAGTGCAATAGCTTTTAGGTTCAGGGCTTCAGCTTTATCTACCAATTCAGAAGGGGAATCAGACCCATCTGAACAATTAGAATGTAAATGGAGATCAATCATAAATAATGGTTTCCTATTTTACTTATTTATTCGTTCTATTAAATTATTTATTTTGTACTTAAATTCTTAGGGAATTTAATTCAACATAAATCATTAATTCTCCGAAGAGAAGATCATACTGAAGGATTTGAGTAGATATGCAAACCGCAATTTTATAGCTCTCTCGGGTAAAGAATTAAAAATTTAAGGAATTCAACATTTCACATTATGCATTGACAGTTATAGTAATGAAATTTGGAGGTTCATGCTTGAAAGATAATCAAGCATTTAAAAAAATAGCCGAAATTACCCACTTATATGAGAATAGCAATAAAATCTATGTAGCATCGGCTCTACAAGGAATTACGGATATTCTTCTCAATATGGCTAAAAATATAGGGGATGAAAGCTATATTGATACGCATATTTCGCTAATAGAAAAAAAACACTTAGATATCATTGAAGAGCTCTTTTCAGAGGACACATTTCACTACAATGAATGCAAAGATTGGCTTGATAAAAAAATGAGCGAGCTTGAAGATTGTATCGTGGATATTCAAGAATTTGGGCGAGAACCATATTATATAGATTATATTTCGAGTTTTGGAGAAATCTTGTCTACTTTCATTTTAAATCAATACTTACTCAGCCAAGGATTCGAATCAATCTTTATCTCCGCAAATAATCTAATAATTACGAACGATGAATTCAATAATGCATATCCTCTCTATGAGTTTACTAATGCAAGAGTGAAGCGGCAAATTATGCCTCTTTTGGAAAATCCTAAACGAAATGTGATTTTTTGCGTCACCGGCTTCATAGGAAGAAATAAAATAGGGTATATTACAACCCTTGGACGAGGAGGCTCCGATTATACGGCAACTATTTTAGCGCGAACTATTCATGATGTAGGTTCTGATAAGGATATTAAAGTTATTTTGTGGAAAGATGTCGATGGACTATTAACAATTGATCCTAAATATGTGGAAGGGTCTGTATTAATAAAAAGTTTAAATTATGTCGAAGCCAAACAAATTGCAAGCATTGGAGCAAAAGTATTACATCCAAAGTGCTTGGAAGCCATCGAGAATAAAAATGTTCCTTTAGAAATACGAAATTTTGATAATCCCGCAGAAAAAATGAACTATACGACAATCTCTAATATTACTGATAAAGGGCAAATTAAGGGGATTTCTGCAATAGAGGATGCTACAATTATTACGGTCACTTCAGGAAGTATGGTCGATGTACCCGGAGTTTTGGCAAAGATTTTTGGTGTAATGGGAGAGCATAACATTAGTGTCTCTTTTGTTGCTCAGAGCTCTTCAGAAATAAGTACTTCCTTCGTTGTAAAAGGAGAAGAAGGAAAAAAAGCATTAGAAGCCCTTCAAGCAGAAAAAGAGTTTGCTGATTTTTTTAAAATCACCTGGGAAGAAATTTCGATTATTAATATCACCGGAAAAAAAGTATTGGATAACATCACTAAAGCAAAAATTTTCAACGCTTTAGAGAAACAAAAGGTAAAAGTGCAATCGATCTCCCAGAGTAACAATGGAGTAAATCTCTCCCTCATTGTAAGTAAAGATAACATAATTAAGGGGATTAAAGAAATTCACAATGAGCTGTGTGAAGAATTCGATACCCTCAAGTGTAATGAGAGTTAATAAAAATCTCAGCTTTTTTTTCAAAACATCAGAAAAAAACATTTGCTCCAAGCAGATTAAATAGTTATTAGATTACAATAATAATGTTTAATCTCCTTTGTTCCAATGAATCTATAGGATACTCAATAAGATCCCGTTCTAAGTAATTGAAATTCATCAATTGTTAATAGATAAAAAGACTTTTGTGAATTAGAATAAGGAGAGTATGGTAAAATAAGAGATGGGTAAGAAAGAGTTAAAATAGTTCTAAGTTCTTGAATCTATGATACGGCGAGTAAGTTCCGTGAAAGCTGCATCTACATGCTCACCGGTTTTTGCGCTCGTTTCAATATAAATACTATTTTCATTTTCAGCAAAACTTTTTGCTTCTTCTTTATTTATGACGCGTCCCACATCTTCAAGAAGATCGGCTTTATTACCGATTAAAATGAAGGGAATATCTTCACCAGCAAATTGACGGATTTCTGTCAACCATTTTCGTGTCTCTTGATAGGTTTGTTCTCTTGTTAGATCAAATACGAGTAAGGTTCCAGCAGCACCTTGATAAAATGTAGATCTAATAAATTCGAAGCGCTGTTGTCCACCAATATCCCAAATTGATAATGTAGCAATCTCCCCGGAAATTAATTAACACACGATTTTTAATATTAAACATCTCCCCTTAATTGAATCTTTAGAGACCTCTTCTGCGAAACTCTTCAAATGAATCTATGTCATCTGGCTTCTGCGTAGCGCATTTGACAAGCCGAATGAAATATTTCTCGTAGTAATCCGCATGCGCATCATAATACTCCACCGAATAAAACCGCTTCTCAACCATGTAATGCTTTCCATCCATACCCTCAAAACTCTCATCAAACCCCGAAATATGCGAATAACGCACCCGATCGCTATGTGTATTATACTTCGTACTAGCCTCAGAACCAACGCAAATTGAATTCTCCAAGTCGTGCCAAAGTTCACTCCTCATGTGTGCTAATTGCACTGAGCGTTTCCATAACGCAGTAGCCTCACCGAACATTTTTATTACTCGTTTTTCTACCAATTCATGAAGTTTATTATAGTACAAATCTTCTAACTTATCAAGACGATCAATTTCATCGAACACGGCCTTTAAAATAAGTGTGCGCAAATTCTCCCGAATCTTGCGAAGACGGGGGTTTTTAAGCGCGAATCGCCTCGGGGGCTTAATCAGCTTTCGTGCCTTACCCTCTAAACCCTCCACAAGACGGTCCATCTCATCCCTCAGTATCATAGTCCTTTTCCTTGTCAATCTGCCCTTTTTATCGTGTAAAATTTTTTTTTTACTTAAATTCTCATTATATTAATCAAAATCCACCTATATAAACATACCCCTTCCATTACCAGGGTATGAATAATAGCGACGTTTGAAACTCCTCTCCTAAATAATATTCCTCCAACTGGCGCCAAAATTCCGATGCTGAAAGGCGAATTTGGACGCGAAGGCTTGGGATATTCCTTGTCGAATGATACTCCTCAAACGCCCGATTAAAACGCTCCCAGTTATTATAAAACTTTTTTTGATGATATTTCTCGTACCATTGACGATCTGCTATTTCGCCCATCATTACTTTTTGATGGTCTTTCCATATCTCTATAAATTGAGCAATCTTTTCATCGCTTTTCTCTTGTAAAACTCCATCTTCCATGAGCCCAGGCATCACATTCTCTCCCCCTTTAAATTGAAAACTATCCCAAATCCGTATATTTTTAAGAGCTTCAATATTATCCCCGAAAAGACGGCGAATATCTCGATGCTCTACATCGATATAATCCGAAAGCTTCTTCGTTTTAAACTCTTCTCTGAAACCGTTGGCACTATCCCTCAGCGAAAGCTCGTATAAATGATACGCTCGACACTGCAAAATGATATTACGACGCTCCGATGCCTTACTATAATGCCCGATTAAGGCGTGGTAATCCTCAAAGATTATTGGAACTAACTTCACTTTAAATTTCACATTAGACTTCCAAAAGTCGCCGGAGCCGGTAAGCTCAATCTCCTGCTAAAGTAATTGCAAATACCCTTGATTGATTAGAAAGCGAGGCATCTAAAATATTGTCTCTTAGTAAATTCTCTAATTTTGGAAAATAAAAATGCTTTAAAAATGGTTTATAATTTGAATACCCTATTTGCAAACTTGTCTTATTGAAGTTCTCTAAAATTGAGCGAAGTAATCTTTCCTTTATGTATGGAGATAAATTTGCCAGATCTCCTTGAATGAGGATTTCTGGTTCTTTTTTCAAGACATTTTCTAATATATCATCTTTATACTGGGATAACCATGATATAACTCCTCTCAATTGGGGAATAAATTTCTTTAATGGATCATCTGGATGTGTAATTAAACTTAAAATTTTTTCAATAGATAGGTTTTTCTCCATAATATAATCTGCAGCTAAAAATTCCATAAAACTAATATGTGAAAACACATAATTATCTTTTCTTTTATTAAAAAGTGCTGTAGCTAACGTTTCTTCTACTAAAATAGATTCTAGATTAAATTTTTGATCATTTATTCTTTCTTGCCCCTTTCCAATTAGATTTTTTGTAACTTCTTGATTATTATCAACACGAATATTTTTATATATAATATTATTTCCTGAAAAAAGGCATAGAGCTGCACATCTAGCAGATATTATATACCGATGGGTTTCGTTATAATGTCCACTAAATCGCTCAAACTCTCTTTCTAAATCGCTTGGCTCTTTACATAAATCTAAACAGTAATATTTATAAATTTCTTTTTTTGAATCAGATAATATTCCTCTATCTTTATATTCTTTAATTAATGATTTAAGCGTTACAGGAATAACAGCAAAGGATACTATATCCTTATTTTCTATTTCTTCTAAAAAATTTTCACTATTATCAATATTCGATTGCTCCGCCCATAATATAACATCTTTTCTTCTTAAAGGAAGTAATGTAAGATTAAGGACATTTTCTTCTCCATAAAAAGACTGAAGAAATTCAGTAAAATGATCTAACCAATACCCAGTTCGACATGCAATTCTTAGAAGTAATCGTTCCTTTGGCACTTCACCTAATAATTTCTTTAAATGTCCAATTAATTTCTTTTGATCTCTCCATTCATCAAAACTATCAAGTATAAGATATAAATCATAATCTCCATCTTTCCATTCTTGGAACTCCGTTTTTTGATTAATAGAATCATATAAGTTTGAAGTCATTGTCTTTATATCTTCAAATATTATTTTACAATGTTCAGAATTTAAGTTAGTACTTAATTTATCCCTATATTTAGTTAGTTGAGTTGATTTTCCTATACCAGGAATACCTAATAAAATCAAGCATTTTTTATTCAATTTTAATAGATTTTGAACCATATTATCATCAAACATAAATGATATCTCTGTATCTGGAAGATATCCTTCCCTTGTTTGATAATATTCTTTATTTGATTCATACCAAAATCTTTTAATATTCTTAAAATCAGTCATGTTTATTTTTATAATTCAAGTCATTTTGTTGTTATGAATAAATAAAGATTCAATTATATAAATTATCTTATTAGGATTGTAAATATTTAGTTTTTTGATCTAATAACTACTTACTCTTATTATCCGGTAAACGCTAAATTCATTACATTTTTTTCGATTTTTCAACACATGTGAAATAAATTCGTTGATTTTCTTAATTTTGAGCCACTAAACACCCCTGATTGGACAAAAACGAATCTAAAATCCACTAAGCTAACCCTCTCAATGAATGGCGAAAGGTAAGATCAAGAAATAGGTGCTCATTCAATCATGGGCGGCGGTTTTACTTCTTTTAAGCCCAATAGTCTTAAGACTTCGACAGTATCTCCTTTAAGCAAGGGGATAATGACATCCTCATAATTGACCCCGTTTCGCTTACAGGTGCGATGAAGCGACAGGTGAATGGAATAAATGGTCATGACCTCGGGACTTATGAAATTGCCCGAGACCTTTCGCTGAACCACAAAGGGGCGAATCGCACGCTCTGCGGCGTTGTTATCGGGCATGATATCGGGATGGTCTAAGTAGGTAAACAAGCACGGACCGTACTTTTCAAAGCGCGTAATCATTCGCTCTATATCAGCGTTAGCCCCCCTTCTTCTCTGATTTCTTGAATTATCTGTTTCAGCCTTAATTCCGCTTCGGCAATGCTTATCCGCTTGCAAATTGGCGTGTAAACGCTCATGCCGTTACCGTTCTTTTTCCAAGCTTGCTGAAAGAACTCGTAGAAAGTCCTCAGCTGGCGGCTGATCTTGTTGCACTGTTCGATTACTTCCCTTAATTGTACTCGTTTCTCCTCGGTTAACGGTCCCGGTAATTTCGCAGGACGCCCTCTTTTCTTTGGCTTGGTCTTGGCTCCGTTGCTTTCTTGAGCCCGCAGCTCATCGTCCTTTTCGAGTTTCTTTTTCGCTTTATCGCGCTTGTCTAGTGCCCTCAGGTCAATTTTTCTCAATTCCCTCACTAAATGTTCCAGACATTTCTGTTGCTCGACGTTTAACTTTTTATAAGCGCTCCAAAAGTCGGACAGCAGGATGCCCTTATATTCATGAAAGATGTCCTTCACGGCATCACTGCCTCGAGTTTCTGAAGGCAAGTAAAGAACTACTTCCGTGGCGACAATGACCCGGAGCCACCAGTTTTGACCGTCCATCGGAATCCCGGTCTCGTCAACGTGGGCAAAAGATGATTGACCGATTGTGTCCAAGAAGGCGTGATACACCTCCCATATCTCGGACTCGTATTTTCGAATCCAATCAATAAACACCTTAACCATGGGAATGCATTGTTTCGTGTGAACAATGTGATTCAACGTCGTTCTGATACCCTCCCAAGAACCACCCCTTTCTAAACGCTCAAATAACACGAAAGCGATGATGCCGATGCCGTAACGGGCGTTTTTCAATTTTCCGATGTATTGCGAAACGATTTTCCCGCAGTGAGGGCACTTATAGCGATAAATCAGGTGTTTCGTATACACTAACCGGATGCCCCGTTTCAATTTCTCAAAATCTCGAAGATAATGGTCGTGCTGGTCAATCGGGTTGCTATTTTTAAGAGAACCCCCGCAGTTAGGACAAGACTCCAGGTGCCAATGCCGGGTGTAGTCTATTTCTTTCGGATCGGGATTTCTCAAGCCCCCGCCCTTAGCTCCTTTCGTTTTCCCGTTCTCTTATTCTTAGAGGTTGGAGAAACATCCCGATGCTTTCCGGCATCGGATCGCTGTTTTCGCCTTTTCTGAGCCCCCTTCTGCAAGCGTTTATTCTCTTCTTGATAATTTTTAAGAGCCTCCTTCAATTTCTCTTTACCCGATTTAATCTTCAAGAGCTGTTCTTTAAGCTGTAGATTTTCCGTGTCTTTTTGCTGTAATTCCATCTCTCTGGTGTGTATCTGAGAGTGATGCTTTTTTATTAGGTCATTATGTCTTTTCTCTTTTTGTCGGAATGCATGGCAAAAGACCATTAGTATTACGACAAAGAGAAGGGAAATTAAGAGCCATAGACCCATGCTATAACGAATTACCTACAAAATATAAATGTTATGGTTGTAAAAAAAGAATTAAGGATCAAAAAACTAAATATTTACGAATGTTTTAAAAGATTTTTTTCAATTATTATTCGTTTTTAAGAAAGAATTTTAGAAAAAAATTATGTTCGTGAATTTATAATCTTTCTCGTTAATTCAGTAAACGCCTCGTCTACATGTATGCCGGTTTTTGCGCTCGTCTCGATATAAATACTATTTTCATTTTCGGCAAACTTTTTTGCCTCTTCTTGATTAATGACTCGCCCAACATCTTCAAGGAGATCGGCTTTATTACCAATTAATATAAAAGGAATATTTTCACCAGCAAATTGGCGAATTTCCGTCAGCCATTTGCGCGTTTCTTGATAGGTTTGCTCTCTCGTCAGATCAAATACAAGAAGAGTCCCAGCAGCTCCTTGGTAAAATGTACTCCGTATGAATTCAAATCGCTGTTGTCCTCCAATATCCCAAATTGATAAGGTCGCAATCTCACCGGGTTTATATTCGATTTCTTTGGTCAAAATATCAACACCTACCGTTAATTTGTAATTTGCTTGAAACTTGTTCTTGATAAAGCGTTGTACGAGGCTTGTTTTACCTACAGCAGCCGCACCTGTGAGGAGTACCTTTAATTTATATGATGACATGATATGTGAGTCACAATTTTAATATAATTTTTTTTATCAATTATTTTTTAATTATAAATTTATTATCGTGATTATCTTTAAGAATTTATCTAGTTTAAATATCAATATTTTCGATATTTAAAAATTTTTGTAAATTAAATTCCATGATTGTGTTTTAATTAATATAAACTTTTTATCATATAATATTTTATTTTTTCCTCTTTTCATAGATTGAAAAGGATAATTTAATAGAGATAATTTAAGTTAAAATATTTTTTGTATCTGGCAAATAAATTTCTAATTTTTCTTCAAATTAAATGTCATTTTTAGTCTTTTGACTGCTTTAAGGTAAAGCGATACACAAGATTTTCACAATAATTGAATCCAGAGCATTATTTTAGTATGATATCCATATAATTTTTATTTAGTTTACTCATTCTATAATTAATGGTTGATACATATCATATTTCTGAGAATAGATCTACCCCTCTGGAAGCATTTGAAAAGAGAGAAGTAGAAGAGATAGCCTTCAATCATTGCAGATTATTTCCGGGATTATTTTCAGCAGAAAGCCCCCTTTTCATTAGTAGAGCTCCTGGAAGGTTAGATATTATGGGAGGTATCGCGGATTATTCTGGGTCAGTGGTATGCGAGGGGACCTTAGAATGTGCAACGATTGCAGCAGTACAGAAGAGTGAAGAATGCCAAATACATATAGTGACAAAACTAAATGAGGAGTCAGCTCTAAGAAAAGAGGGCTCGCTTTCTATAGGGGACCTTTTCTATGGAAGAGATCATCAACTTCTCACCCCACAAGAAGCCAAACAGAGATTTGAGCGTTTGGGTCTCTTTTCTTGGAGTGCGTATGCTCTTGGAGGGATTTTTTTTCTCTTAAAAGCGGGCATACTTCCTACTCTTAAAAGAGGACTCAACATCGGAATAATGAGTAACATTCCTTTGGGATGCGGTGTCAGTTCTTCGGCTGCGTTAGAAGTCAGCACATTTATGGCGATTTTAGGGGCATTGAATTTGAATGATAGATTGGAACCTATGGAAATTGCTCGGATTTGTCAGAGGATTGAGAATGAGCTTGTGGGAGCCCCTTGTGGAATAATGGATCAAGTCACGTGCATTTTAGGAGTGAAAGATACCTTAATAAAATTGCAATGTCAACCTCATACTTTTCTTGGGAGGTTAGCAGTTCCAGAAGGCTGTCAATTTCTTGGAATTAACTCTAATGTGAAACATAGCGTTGGGGGAAAACGCTATAAAAGCGCACGCATTGGAGCATTTATGGGGCATAAAATCATTACTCATAAGATGCAAAAAGATAAAAATCTCGGAAAATATTTATGTAATATGGATCCTAAAACCTATAAGGAGAATTTTCGATCTCATCTCCCGCTTGAACTACAAGGAACGCAATTCTTAAAAGGATTTGGACACACAATAGATCCTCTTTCTAATAAACTTTTAGAGCAAGAAGAGATATACAAGATAAGATTACCAACCGAGCATCCAATATTGGAGAACGAAAGGGTAAATCAGTTTATTTCTTTTTTAGAAGAGGCTTGCTATAAAGAGAAGGAGCGAGAGGTTTTAGAAAAAGCAGGAAGTTTAATGTATGAATCGCATGAAAGTTATTCGAAGT
Organism: Promethearchaeota archaeon; assembly: GCA_008080765.1. Lineage (GTDB taxonomy): Archaea > Asgardarchaeota > Lokiarchaeia > Sigyniarchaeales > SOKP01 > TEKIR-8. The sequence continues at coordinate 13,050 of SHMU01000040.1, forward strand.
GTTGTAATTTAGGAGCTCTTGAAACTGATCTAGTAGTAGATCAGATTAAAAAGCTGGGTGTAGAGAAGGGATTTTATGGAGCTAAGATTACCGGAGGAGGCTCGGGAGGAACGGTGGCAGTGATGTGTATTAATGATGATGAAACTATTGAAGAATTAAAAAAGGTGATGAATATTTATCGCAGAAAAACCGGTTTAACACCCCAACTTTTTCAAGGATCTTCTAATGGAGCATTAAAAATGGGAATTGGGGTATATACGCCTTAATATCTGTTGAAATCATTCAATTAATCAATTAATTAATGAGATGAATTTATTCATATGAATATGAACAAGACTCTTTCGAAGATGAAGGTTGTAATTCTTGCAGCAGGAAATGCTACGAGATGCCAGCCATTATCCTCAATGTATAATAAACCAATGCTGCCTATTTTAGGAACTCCTCTTATTGGAAGAATTATCCAGACTTTCAGAGAAATCGGAATTGAACATTTCTTCGTCGTTTATGGTGATAAAGAACATCAAATAATACCATATTTAGAAAGCATAAGCTCAACCGATCAGATTACCATTACTATGATAAAGCAACCAAAGGCAATGGGTATGGCAGATGCCGTGTTATTAGTACAAAAACAATTATTCTCATCGAATGCCTCTAAGGACTTGCCTTTTATTATAACGGCAGGTGATGCATTATTTTCTTCAAAGCAGATTCTAAACATGGTTATAAGTCATAGTAATAATTACTCTATAGCGACGTTGGGTATTTTTTATTCTTCAGATCCTATTATGGGAACTCGCTATGCCAATATTGAGCACAATAAAGCCAATCTCGTATCAAAAATCATCGAAAAACCAGGAGAGCATAATTTAATAAGTCAACTATTCTCAATGCCCCTCTTTATTTTTTCACCCCAAATGTTTTCCTTCTTAGAAAAAGTTCCTCTTTCTTCCCGAGGAGAGAGAGAAATACAAGATAGCATTCAGAAAGCTATTAATTCGGGAGCTTCGGTACACTCGAGCATGATTCTCCCTCATTCTATTAATTCTTTTCAAGATGGTCAATATCACCTAACCTACCCTCGAGATTTTTTATCTATGAATTGGAGAATATTGAAAGAAAAACCTCCAAAGCAGCAACCCCAGAAACCTTCAATGATTCCACCTTTTGCCGGGAGTTTGACTAACCTCGGTGCCAATACAACGATCGGGCCTAATGTATATCTTTCAGTAAATACTAAAATAAAAAACAATTGTAAAATACAAAATACCTATTTCTTTCCGAATAGCAGAATAGAAGAAAAGTGTATATTATCAAATTGTATTATTGGAGAAGAAGTTAAAATTTCCCCCTCCACAATCGAAGATTCTAAAATTTTTTTGATTTCGGGGGTATATCCTTTAAAATAAAAAGAGCTTATTGGTGAAAAACTTTTCGCTCCATTGCTAAGGTTTCTAAATCAATAAGTACATAAGCAAGATACTTTTCATAATGATTTGATTGCCCTGGTTGAATGGATATCGTTTTTCCAATCGTATTATGCCATTTATTCGTCATCTGCGGACTTTCATGGATATGCCCGTGAAGTGTAAGAAGCGGTTGATGTTTCTTGATAAATTCATATATAGCTTTAGATCCCACCCTTCTTGCATCACTACAAACATCAAGCGAGACATCCGAGGGGGGCATATGTAAAACGTAGACTGTGTTTTTCATATTAATTGGTTTGACTAATTTTTCCAGCTCTTCTTGGAGTGTTGGAAGCGTCTTTGCATAGGAAAACCAATCCTCTATAACTTCAAACCCATCTTTGGTGGAAAAAACGGGTTTTCCAATCTGTCGTGGAAACAAGAAATCTTCGGTATCCATTCTTGCTCTGTCTTTTAATCCAAAGGGGAGGTCTGTGACCCAATTCATCCCAATAAATTCGAAGTCATTGATTTTGTGCAATCTTTCTTGAAGATATAGTATCTTTGGATATCTATCCGCAACATTTTTTAATAAATCATCGTGAATCTTCAAATCGTCATTGCCGGGGATGAATAAATAATAGATATCGTGAGAATTAATTGTATTGAAATAAGGGTTTAGAAATTCTTCTATGAAGGTATCTTGAATAAAGAAATTTGGTCTTGTTGGGAGCATATCTCCCCCATTAATAATTAGATCTACCCTTGAAGAAAGCGCAATTTCAAGAACTTGATTGTATTTTGATTCTACACCATGCAAATCCGTAATATATAAGACTTTCATATTAATTATGAGAATTTATTTTTGAGTGAAATTTTATTAGGTTATTGTTCCATTATTATTAATAATAATTATTTATCTATAGCTAGTTTAAAATGACTGACGAGACGAATAACAAAGAAATTATCAAATCAAGGATATATGCTCGACAAGATCTCCTTGAGGGCTGGGATCAAGAGGTTCTTACAAATGGATGCGTGATGATTGTTGGAGTTGGTGCCTTGGGCTGTGAAATTGCCAAAGACTTTGCCTTAATGGGTATTGGAAAACTGATTTTAGTGGATTTAGATTTGATTGAAACCTCCAATTTATCTCGACAAATGCTTTTCAGACCTGGAGATGAGGGGCGTCCGAAGGCAGAGGTTGCCGCAGAACGTTTAAATAAGATGAATCCATTTTTACAAGTCGATTACTATTTCGAAAAGCTACAAAAATTACCGATGGAAGTATATGAGGAAGCTGATGTAGTTATCATGGCATTGGATAATTTTAATGCCCGATTAGATTTAAATAAAATCTGTTTGCGATTAAAAAAACCTTGTGTAGAAGGAGGGACAGTAGGCTTTGAAGGACATTGTCAAGTGATTATTCCGGAGGGTTCGGGAATCCGATATAAAGAGAGAGAAACAGAAATCGAAAAGTTAGTAGAATCAACACTCTGGCAACTGGAGGAGGAGGACTATCCGGATTATTTTGCAGCACAAGGGGAGATTGAGGCATTAGAGGAACAGATACACAAGATACGACAAGAAAGAATCAATCCCGTGGAAGTACAAATTAGAAATGAGATTGAAAGAGAATTTAATGAAAAATATGCCCCAGAACGCTTGGACCAAACTCCTTGCTATCGGTGCTTAGTGCCGATACCGCCTCCCGATGACAAATTAGTGGCGGCTTGTACTTTAAAAGGTTTGCCTCGTAATCGAAACCAATGCGTTATCAAAGCAGAAGTAAATTTTGAGAAAGAATATGGGCACAAACCAGATCTAAATGATGATGATGAGGTATTAAAGCTACAAGAATTAGCACAAAAAGAATTAGAGGCATTAAGAGAGCGTGTATTTGATGAGAATGTTCCTCCCGAGCAGAAGGAATCACTCAGCTCTGATGAAATAATGGATTGGAAGGAAAATATCAAAAAAACATTTGGTCCTGATTACAAATTTGAGGAGATGGAAAATATTTTAGGCAATAAGATCGCAGCCATTCAGACGGTAAGTTCCATAATTTCAAGTATTGAATCCCAAGAGGCATTAAAGTTGTTATTTCGTGCTAAAGGAAGAAATATTGGACCTCCTATGGATCCCCCCTATATAAATTATAATGGAATCTATGGGCTATTTGACCCCATTGGCGTACAGAAGAGAGAAGATTGTTTAGCATGCGGTAATATTGAGGGAGAGGAAACTATTCAAATTGTGGTCCCTTTTGATGCGACGGTAGGATATGTGTTTAAAGCGCTCCAGATTTCGGGTTATGAATTAAATCCTGACCAATGGATGATAACGCATTCTGTCTCTAAAGAACTTATTTGGAATCCATATGTTCCTTCAATGAAAGATCCCAATCTCAAATTACGAGCAGATATCTCTATTCAGAGCAATGATATACTATCGCTTACCCCTCTGGGTAAGGCAAAGGAAACTACTGAAATTCTTAAATACAATGTTATTATAAAATTCATGTGATTTTTAGGTATTTTCATTATTTTTTCTCTTTTAGTTCCAAGGTATAAGTTCTTGGTTAACGGTAAGTATTTACAAATTCTTTAAAATCTTTAATAATAAATGCATCAACTCCTGCATTTTTGCCAGTGATGAGGTCTTTTTTCATATCTCCAATATATATCATTGCAGCTTTTGGAACTTCAAAATGATTTTGAATGAGGATTAAGCCTTCAGGATGGGGTTTCCATCTTCTTACATCCTCTCTGCCGATGATATAATCTATTTTTTGATAAATGTTTGCTTGTTTGAGAGAAGTGGTGATGGTTTCTCGAGCATTTAATGATAAAATTGCTAGGGGCGTATCTTTAGAGATTCCAAATTCTTCCTTGTGTGCGATAAAATATACAGTTTCATCAATAGGTTCGTTTTGAGTAACATTTTTTAGTTCGTAATCGCGTATATATGCTAAAAATTCTTGTAATGTTTCCTCATCGCCCCGATTTACAATATAACTCAATGAACCTGAAATACTTTTTACTTTAAGATGTTCCTCATAAGTATTATAATACTTTTCTTCCAATAATTTTTTGAGGTGCTTCCAATTAACCTTAAGGCGAACAATCGTTCCATCTAAATCAAAAACAATGAGTTTCTTTTCTTGTAAATATTTTGGTGAGAGTTGTTTGGTCATTATAATCAAAATATATTTAGATCTAAAAGAATTATACATTAGCTAGTGTATAAAATCAGATAAATTTCATTAAATGAAAACAATGTTTTGAAGAACAAATATTTCAAGTAGAGAAGAATGTTGTTCTTCTACTGAGTCTCCATTTTCTGGGTAAGCTTTTCAATTTTTTTATCTATTTTAGCAATACGTTTTTTAATCTGCTCCGGATCTACTTGAACTGTCATGAGTTTATCATTAAAAATCTTAATTGCTTTCTTGTAGTAATTTACACTATAGATATAATTATTATCTTTCTCCCCTTTTTTAGCCAGTCCAAGATAATGCTCCAGTTCCATATCCATTATTTTCTTCTGGATTTCTAGTATCATAAACGAGATTTTTCCTTCTTGTTCCTCGAATTTAAACTGCTTAGCTATATATTTCGCCTTTTCGTACGAATTAAGGGCATCCTCATAGATGAATGCCTCCTCTGCTATTTTTCCGCTAGAAATAAAGCTATCCATCAGGTTTAACGCTTCTTGTTCATCCATCTCTTTGATTTTTTCTTCTAATCCTTTAAACTTATCTTCGGGCATCAATCTTGAGATTAATGTTTCCTTTTCCACCAAATTTTTCTCACGTTCTTGATGAAAGGATTCCATATGATCTTTCATATGCTCTAATTTTTTTGGGAAAATTACACCCATATCTATAAGATTATAGATTTCATAGAGCACTACCTTTAAATCAATGTTTACGATCTCCTTTACTTTATATAATATAGAATTAATGAAAAAAAAGGGTTTCTTTACGAGCAATTCATTTACCATTTTCATTATGGCTTTCTGTACATAATTATTGTTGATTTGCTCGGTGATATTAGGGGGTATTATATGGGAAGTCGTCATGGGAAAGACTAAGTGAATATTGAATTTATCTATTATGTAATCAATACTTTTATTGAATGTGAGTTGTCCCGTTTTTTCAAATTCTTGTAAATTACTGATAAATTTGAATTCAAATTCCTCTATAAATTCCATTAAGAGGAGTTTAAGGCTTTTTGAGCCGGGATTCTCAAGAACCAAACTTGCTCTGATATGGTCTCCACTTTTTAAGAGTATATTAAAATCCTTATATTTGAATTCGTAATAATGTTCTTCTACAATTGGCTCTCCATCTACTTCTTTCTCAGAAAATGATACATTTGCTTGAACAAATCCGGTAAGAAGATCAACATCTACTCCCGCACCAGTTATCGGATAATCAATAATTGTTGTTCCTGCAGTTTTTGACATAAGAATGATATGTTTGATATTCAACACATCTAAAAATTTTTGCCAAATAAGATTCTGATAGACTTTCGTACGCTTTTCCTCGGAGTCCATCTCATTGACTCTGAGATTTGAATGAACTTTGAATCCTTGTTTAAGAAGCTTGCTTTTAATACAATTTATACATTCCTCGGGATATTTCGCACATTCTTCTTTTTCAATACCACAATCAAACCCTAATCGATTCAGTTCAAAATATACCATTTTTTTTTACTACATCGCTTTTTTTCTGTTTAGTAACAAATGCTATTAGTAATAGATATTTATAATCTATGGAAAACCTTCCATGGTACAGATATGAAATAAGAAATAAGAAAAAAGATTTTTTATTTTCAATCCATTGCGTATTTTTCGGTCCATTCTTGGGCTTTCTTATTGAACTTTTTAAGAGAACGGAAATACATTTCTCCCGCTTCGTGATTCAAGGGATCTCCCGGATTGAAAAAGGGAGGCTCTACATGCATCATTCCTCGCAAAGCATTAATGATGTTCGTTAAGGTTTTTGCTGGGGTCCAACCACTTGCCCCCGTGACGGGATCTACTTTTCCTACTTTATCGGGATTGATAAGATCCAGACAAATGTTTAATTTACCCGGTGGGATGCTCGAGTCAATGTTGGGATGCCAGAGTAGGGTTACCGCATATGTATAGGGTGGGGAGAATGGATAGTTATCTGGAAATTTAATTTCAAATACAAAACGCCCTCCCTCATAAGGAGTGTCTTCTTTTCCAATAATTGTCAGTCTAAGATGGTCAATGCTTTTTCCCCATGGTTCCAATATGATATATTCATCATCTTTATATGCTTCAATAGCTTCAGCATAGTCAGTTTCTTCTCTCATATAAAAATCACTATTTCTATTATATAACTTATGGATATAGTTTAATTTATTTAAAATTTATGTAAAACATAATGATAAAAGGTATTCTTATTGGTTACCTTAATTTTTTTTAAAAAATTAAATTTATTCTTAAGTAAATAAACCTCTGAAAATGAAGGTATCATAGATTTTTTTTAGAAAAAAATTATAAAATAAGGATCTTATCCTTTTCATTAATCCTTATATCGAAAAAAATAAATGGGAATTATAATTTATTTAATTACAAAATCAAATCGATTTATAGAAGTGCCCCCTCTTAACTCAGACTGGTAGAGTGCTCGGCTGTAGGATAAGAACGCGTATGGAGGATAACCCTATGAAAATACGTCAGCCATGCTGATACCGAGATGTCGCCAGATCAAAGCTGGCAGAGGGGACCATTCTTTTTCTCATTCTCATTATAATTAAATGTAAAATCGGACAAATTTTATAATTATAGTATTCTTTCTTCTAGTCATATCCTGTTGAGGAGCAAAAACTCTATGTAGAATACAGAATAAAGGCTTAATAAAAGCAGGCTATTAACCTAATAATACAATTTCTCTAAAAGGATGTAGTTATTCATTAAGTAATACATTTCTCTAAAAATCAATAATTTCGAAGCGTTTTTTTATTTATATAGAAATGCAGGATAGAATAGTATAACAAATAAATTATTAACTTTAAGGAATTAATAGGCAAAAAGATAAGAATGGTACATAGATATCCCTCAACACTTACCGAGCTTATCCGTAAAACACCTTCCGCACCAAAATCCGAACAGATTTTTTTCAATATGTTGGAGGTGTTAAATGATAAGTGGTATGCATGGCATTCGGTCGAATGGGCAAGAGACTTACGAAAGGAGCACGGAGAGGCAGACTTTCTGTTATTTCATCCCCAAAAAGGATTTGTGATAATAGAAGTAAAAGGTGGTTTAATTACGTGCGAAAATGGAACATATTATACCACTGATAGATTACATAGTGTAAAAAGCCCATTAAAGCGATCTCCATTAGCTCAAGCAAAAAGATCAATGTATTTTTTAAAAGACTATTACATCAATAAAGCTCGCCAGCATACTGCAAAGAAGGACTTACTGAAAAGAGTGAAAGACAAATTTCTGTTTCCACTCTCTTATAGTTGTGCTGTATGTTTTATTGATTGTGAAGTAGATGAATATTTTGAAGACTTTCATCTTCCTCGCTCCAAAGTTTTCGATCATTCTGATATAAAAGAGCTTCAGATGTGGAAAAAAGGCGGAGGGATGGGAATCTCACCACTGGAAAATTTTCTTATCTCATTATTAGATTTATATAAAGAAGGGCGATTTGTAACTCCCAAGATGAAGGATTTTTTCATCGAAAGTATTACACCCTCAATAAATACCTATATGAATGTGAAACATGATTATGATATTCGCGCCCAAGAATTAGAACGAGTTAATGAAGTGCAAGATTTTTTGATTGCAAGTTTGGCACCAAAACTACGATGCATGTTTCAAGGAAGTGCCGGTAGCGGAAAAACTTTTATTGCGATGAAAAAAGCACTTTCCCTCTATAAACGCAATCAAAAGACCTTATTTCTATGTTTTAATAAGGAATTGCGCGATTCCATTGAATTCTACATATGTAGTCAATTAAAAGTATCCTCAGAGCAATTAGCAGAAAATATTACCGTAGAAACGATCAATAGTCTTTTAAAAACCATTGCATCTCATTTCTTTGAAGGACATCAATTACAACAATGTGTCCATTATATAAATGATTTTAAATCAGATAATCTTATGAAATACTTCTCTCCAATTCTTAATTCCATTCCTGATTTTTTGAAGTATAAGGCAATTTTAATCGATGAAGCACAAGATATAGATGCATCAATTGCTCCGATACTTCTGACACTTTTGCACGATATTAAAGAATCGCTTTTATGGATATTTTATGATACATCTCAAGATCTTTTTACGAAACATTTTCACCCCACTCAGTTTGGAATGGAACCTACACGTGATTTAATAGTATTAACCAAAAATCTGAGAAATACAATTGAGATAGCAAAATTTGTAAGAAAGGCTACGAGTATGGGCCATTATGACTCCTATTCGGGAATTACAGGTCTAAAAATTAGTACAAAAACTTTTTCTACGGATCGAAAAGCATTACTGTATTCAATTCAGACTATTTATAAGAAATATTTGAGCCACGGAATTACTTCAGACCAGATTATTATTTTGGCAGATAAACGATTAAAAAATATCCTTCCTAAAACATATAATCAGAATTATTCTTATTATATTCGCTTTCCTCTGAAAAATAATGATGACCACAAATATTTTTTTCTTATCGAACCCAATCATCTAAAAGATCTTGATGAGTTAAAATATCGTCTACAAATTAACGGAGACTATGTCTCTCTTTTTAAGACCATTGGAGGATTCAAGGGATTGGAGCGTGATATCATCTTTTTATTGCTCAACCGGAATAATCTAGAACGATATAAAAAGGATCTTTACGTAGGAAGTACACGCGCAAAATTTAAACTTCATCTCTATACTTATTAGTGCTAATTAGATTTATTTTTGATATTATAGAGGTTTCTAATTACAAGAATCTGAAGAAACAGGATTCTTGCTTCAACGAACGCTGTGCTAAGTAGTATCTCACACGATCTGCAGAAGCTGGACTTCTCTTGGTCCCTACGTTAGAGATGAAGGTGGGTATCATTCATCAAAACAGAAAAGTATTCTTTGATAATAAGGGATGAGAGGGATTCAATATAGTGAGTTATGCACCATTCAAAACACCCCTAAAGAAGCGTGTGATTTTTGGTTTAGTGGTAAAGACTCTTCAAAAAATTCTTATTAATCCAATGATTATAAGAAATGAAATATAAATTTGAAAAACTAATAAGAATAACTCTCAATTAGTGAAGATACAAATGAATGATTCAAGCAACAGTGAAGATCATGAACTAAATAAGATTCGCATGAAAAAAATGCGTCAACTTATGGATGCAAAAAAGCAACAAGAAGATGTTAAAAAATATCAAACCTCTACCGAAGATAAAGTAGAATTCGTATTAAGGACGGTGTTAGCTCCTGAAGCCTATCAGCATCTTACTCAATTAAAGCAAAATGAACCCCAAGTATACCACTATATAATGAACGAGTTGGTCGGTCAAGACGTACTCCAGAAAATCGATCTCCTCATTATGCTTATTCGTCAGAGAGGTGGGGTTGCAAGGCAAATTCCTCTGGATGTAATCGTATACTTAGAGCGAAAAGCAAAGGGAATCAAAAGCACAATTCGAGTAAAGCGGGGAGATGAGGTCTTAGATCTCGGCTCCTATTTGAAAAAAGATTAAACTAATTCTGTTTGATTTAACCCATAAACTTAATATTATAGGAATCTTATTTCTATTTTTACTAATTAGAAATGAATAACTTTTAGTTTTTAAAACCCAACTATAGATGATAAGGGAAATATTTCAATGAAAGATTTTATAAGTACTCAAGACTGGGATAAAGAGGAATTGGATAATCTTCTTGAATTAGCTGCAGATATGAAGCAATATCCCGAGAAATATAGTAATTCTCTTGCTGGCAAGGCTTTATTAATGTTTTTTTATAATCCCTCCACACGTACCCGCAATTCTACACAAGTTGCTGCGTATCAGCTCGGAATGTTCCCCACCTTTAATAGTATAAAAGATTCATGGATCGGATATAAATCAGAATCCATTAAAGACACATCCATTGTTTTGTCTCGATATTATGATGCTATTGGAATTCGAATTTTCCCTAATTCAGTCAACTGGATTTACCAAAAAGCAAATAATATTTTGCGAAAATTTGCAAAATGGTCTGAAGTACCTATCATTAATTTTGAAGATGATATGTACCATCCTCTTCAAGCGCTAACTGATATATTTACGATTAAAGAAAAAAAGCAGGAGTGTGCGGGAAAAAAGATCGTAATTAGCTGGTGTTACCATCCAAAACCCCTTCCTTTTAGTGTTCCTAATTCCATCTTACTGATGAGTTCCAGATATGGTATGGATGTAAATTTAGTCCATCCAGAAAAATATGATTTGGATCCTGAGATCATTTCCGCAGCAAAAGTAAATAGCAGCAATTCGGGGGGTTCTTTAACCATATCCCATGATATTGAAGAGGCTTATCAAGATGCTGATGTGGTCTATATTAAAAGTTGGGGCGCAAAACAATTTTATGGAGATCCAAAGAACGAAAAGGAGTTGAGATTGCCCTATCGAGATTCTTGGAGAATAAAATCTACCTATTTGGATTATACTGAGAAAAATTCTATTTTTATGCATTGTCTTCCCATTCGAAGAAATATCGTGGCCGATGATGATGCTATTGATGGATCACACTCAATAATATATGACCTCGCAGAGAACAGACTTTATACGGCGAAAGCACTACTATATTATTTGCTTAAGAAATAGAATATATCATTTCGAATTTATTTTTATGAAATTCATAAAATCTCAAACATCTGGTGCTAACACTCAAGCAGAGCAATATAGTCCTGCGTACACCGAAGTCTCCTGTTCTGACGCAAAATTATTTTTTCCTAAATTAGTACTATTACAGAAACCATAATTACTCTTTGAACTACTCCACCATAAACAGTAGATCGTATTTTTTTTTCTCTCACCTCCTTGCTATTTTTTGCATATGGTCATATATACCACGCTTTTTTGAGAATAATTTTAGTCCACGTCACGGATAATGTTACTTGCAAGGCTCTGGGAAGGTTTTTCACAAAGATCTTCAGGGAGCGCACCCAAATTAAAAACGCTTGCCAGCAATTCCATAGAAATGCCGCTACAAAAAAGAGGAGAAGGCGCGTGCTCAGTGATTTC
>SHMU01000041.1 GCA_008080765.1 Promethearchaeota archaeon
ACTCACAGCGATTATTTAAATGGGAAAAGAAGAATTTAAAATCCAACATGTCTTAATTATTTTAACAACACCCTTTTAAAGAGGAAAGAAGAATTCGGGTAATGGATAGAATGAATTTTAATTTGCTCTATAATTCATTAGTGAAATTCGGACAACAGCATCCCGTGGTAGTAGATCAAAATCTAGAGGGTGTAGAAGGCTTTTCGCGGTATGAAATTATTAAACATATCCTCAAACATGATAAAATTTTAATTCATATAAAATACTTTGAAACTGAATTGGAAAGACTTGATGCTCAAATCGATGAAAATATCGCACGATCCCCCTTCACCGATTATGAAATTGGATTGGCAATTTGGAGGCGATTACTCTTATTCATATCAAAGGACCACACTTCTACAAAAAATGAACAAAAACACTCCCCTCATAAAGTGGACACCATGTCCACTTTGGATCAAGATCCCTCTCCTCAAGGATTAACACTATGGGAGGAGAAAGCCTTACAGGAGAGAACGCCGGTGGGCTTCAAATTGGAAACCGCTCAGATCTTCGGAATTTCCAAGAAAACTGTACAACGTCATTTACGAGTCTTTAAAGCGCTTAAAAATGGATGCTTCACCTATGATCAGACTCATCAGTATAAAATGGGCAAAAATACCTATCGCGAGATGATTGATTTTTTGAGGTATATAAGTGGACATCCATCCGAAAATATTGAGTTCGAAGAGCCGGAGTTTTTACCAGAAACTGGCCCGGAAAGCCTTGCAGGTGAAAACCTTATGGAGCAGGAAAATACAGAAATAGAAAATAGGATATCACCAAATAGAGAGGACCTCACAGCAGAAGAAGAACATAGAGAGGAAGAATTCCCACAAGAACGCGACTCTCCTGATATTAATATTAATAATACCCTTATAAAACCCACGGTGTTGGAGAATTCTTCGGAATCTGCCACTTCTGGGGTGTCCTTGAGCCCCGAACAATCAGAAGCAGAAGCAGAAGCAGAAGCAGAAGCAAAAGCAAAAACAAAAGCAGAATTGCAAACGCACTTACAGGAAATGGAAGAGTCTTCCAAGCACGCCTCCTATGAAAGGCAAGAAAAAAGAATTTGCAAGAATTGTATCCATGGACATCCTCGATCTTGCCCTGCCTGTTCAAAGGTACTAATTCTCTGTCGGAAAAAAAATGATACTCTGTTTTCTGCGAATTCTCTGGGGTGTGACGATTATGCGCATGAGAAAGAAAATGAAAATTAAAATTAGGGAGTTTTTTAAAAATGATTTATATAACTTCATATAAAAATAGTTGAACTCTCTAATTATTCAAAAGCGGAACTATTCTGAATAAGATGTAGATGAGGAGTAAAAGGTAATAATAAAATATAAAATAATTACTATGAGAGGAAAAAAAAGGATAGATGAAAATAGATAAAAAAATCTTCTTAGCGGAAAATGAAATCACACGTCTTTTGGTGGGACTTCATTATGATGAGCATCAGCCTTCTATTAAACTCCTTATCAAGAGGATTTTAGCCCTTTATCAACAGGTATGCGCTTCTCTTCCGCAAGACTCGTGGCTCCAGCACCCCTTCGCTTTAATTCCCATCCTCATATATCTGTATTCCCTTTTTACCCACAAAAAGATTGACAGCGGGCAATTTCTCTCCATCATTCGGATGTCCCCCATCTCTTTTATTACGTGATCGGCAAGATTTTAGTAACCTTATTTTCTCTCGACAGGAAAAAAGAAGACTTTAGGTTTTTTAGTTAAATTGACACATTCACTTCCCAGAAATAAAACAATGAAATAAACCAAGGAAATAAAACAATGAACGAAGATATCATAAAAATAGCATTCAAATAAAGAGTAAATACCTATAGGATAGGAAAAGGAAGGATTACCGTGAATCGATACATTCATCAAGATAAAAATTTGGTGGCAGAGCTAGAGATTTCCCGCTTGCTGCTTGCGCTTCCCTTCAAAGAACCTCTTCCCGCTCTCAAAAATATGATCGACGAGATATACCAAGTCTATGCTCGAGCATGCGAGATCCTCCCTTCGGGCTCGATACTTCAAAACCCATTCATGCTGATCCCCATCTTAGTATATCTCTATTTCTTTTGGAAGCATATCCCTCTCAACAGATCCATCCTTTTTGCGAAAATGTATACTCCCCCCTCGCTGTTTTGGAATGTGGTCAATACCCTTCTTATCATTTTGTTTCTCAAGGAAAATACTCCAGAATTTTGGCAGTAGAACTTCTCAAGCAATTTGGGAGAACGGCGTAAATTCATAAGAAGATCGCCACTCTTAACCGGTTCTCTTTTTTTTATCGTTCCCTGAAAACTGCTGTTACTTTCCTTTAATTTACACGAATAAAGCAAAAAAATAAGGGAAAAAGATAAGAAAAGATAAGAAAAAAAAATAAGAGAGTAAGAGAAAAAATTAAAGCAATAAATAAGGGAAAAAGATAAGAAAAGATAAGAAAAAAAAATAAGAGAATAAGAGAAAAAATTAAAGCAATAAATAAGGGAAAAAGATAAGAAAAGATAAGAAAAAAAAATAAGAGAATAAGAGAAAAAATTAAAGCAAAAAAAAAAAAAGAAATAATAGGTTAGTGGTTCTTTCGCACGTAGATCACTACAACCGCGACCACGGCAGCAGCAGCTATGAGGGGTACTGAAATAATCACAGGAAGCCAAACCTCAAGCACGGAAGGCTCTTCTGCCATACTGAGAAGGGGCAGAAAAAGGGTTGTAAAGTCGAAAATAAGATAGGCTTGCCCGGCATCCACACCGCCCTCATCATTATTAGGCGCGCCGATGAAAATGTCCGTATTGTTATCGCCGTTGACATCCCCGTCGCTGGAGATGGACGTTCCCGAGCTGTCCCCGATCACCTCATCGTAAAAGGTGATATCGGCGACAGCAGCCATACTTTTATTTCCCGACCAGCCCGTCTTCTTGCCTAATAGTAGGAAGGTGCGCCCCGGAATAACATCGGGATCATAACCCGGCGCCCCCAGATCTTTAGCATCGCCTTCTTTAGTCAAATGTATCCGTTCTGCGATACCATTCGCGAATATTTTCTAGAAGATCTGTTCGAAACACATAAGCTCAAGAATAAAGACTCCATCTTCGAAATATATAAAGCGGCATTCTCCGTTTCGCGAGTACCCGCATTGTTCTATGAAACCAGACGAAAAACCTATGCGGATGCCTGGTCGGTCTTCGGACAGCGTCTTATCGAGGATACTGCCGAACAAATACTTATTACGCTTACCTCAATTGCCATCGGGATGTTTGTCAAAATTACCTTATACTGCATCCCCTATGGAGCATCGGTTGCCAAATTCTTATCGGGACTTGCCTATTGGGTAACCTATTCCATGCTTACCAAATACTTCATGGATGAAAAGCAGCACCAGACGATGACCGAGATGAAGGAAAATACCTTTTTACCGATGTTCGGTCATATGCCCGCCGCGATCAATGATCGTGCCCTCTCCGAACGCGTCCTCCGTGATAGTATGGGAGCCGCATTATTCGGGCATACAGGTGCCTACTATACGCAAGCCCGAGGCGGCACCGTAGGACACGAATATACCGCCCAAATCATTGCCAGCCCCCCCAATCCACTACGGATGTCCAAGGCGGGATTGGGCTTGATTGCCTATGTAATGACCTTAAATCCCGACAATTTTATAGGATTAGATTTTGATTATGCCAACCTCGACTACTTCAGGTTTACCACCGAATTATATGCCTATAATGATTATCCCTATTATTTATATTCACATGAATGGTTATTTGGTATCCCCCAATTTTATGATGAATACCAGTATAATACCCTCGGACATGTGGAGCAGCGTATAACGGGTGTTACTAATATCGCTCATGCCCTTTCGGAAAAGGAGCCCCTCCTTAATTCTATCGTGCCTACTTGCATTGATGGGGTGCCCATGTATATGTTTGTCAACGATGAGAGTTCCGATACCTACCCCGAATCGCCCCTTCATCAACCTATCGTGCTCAATAGGGCTCAATACGATATTCTTTCGAAAATTGGATTGGTATCACCGGGACATTTAGGAATAATGGTCCGTCATCCGGGAATTTCGGGTTCTGTAGGACTCGATGCGCATGCAATGTCCAATTTGGAGAAATCGGAATATGGCGGAAAAATCCCGCTTTCCTTAGGAGACGATGAGTTCGGCTATCCCATCCGTACCATCCTATTACATGTGCGGCACGGCAGTAATACCATCGATACACTCGAAATTTCCGAAGATCTCTATGAAATCGACGGCGGCGTCCTATATCTGACGAAATCATTGGAAGAAATCGCATCCAACTCCACTAAATATACAGAATTTATCCGCTCCTCTCCAGAACATACCTTCTACATGGTAGAATTGGTCTTCGATCGCTATGTGGCAATCGATATGGGCGATCCTTCCAGTGAAAGTTATCAAGAGTATTCGGCATTAGCACTCGCGCAAGCCTCGCAATATGCCATCATGGACGTCTTTAACCAGTATACCTTCGCCGAAGTCACCAGCAATATGATCGCCGAGATCGGCTATACCGAGCAGATAACTCTTATCTCCACCATGTGTACCGCATGGGCGGTGTTGCTCGATAGCTGGACCACGAAAGGAGCACAAGAAGCGGCAAAAGAGATCGGAAAGACAGGCGCGAAAACCGCTTTTAAAGCCTTTTCCGAGAAGATGGGCACAATGATTGCCTCTAAATTTGCCAAGGATTATGCCATCAAATTAGTAGCGGAAATTTTAGTAGCCTTTGTCGTTCATCCCCTCAAAGAGGTAGTCGAGGAGATCGTCTTAGACGGGCTGATTGAGTCCTGTGTGGAAGGATATGTGCGAGAAATGGGCGGCAGCGATAATTTGGGCTTCTGGCTGTCCACTTTAGCCACCTCCCTCCGCGAGAAATTGAGCCTCGACACGATAACCAGTACCATCAACAGCATCTCGAATATCGGCACCAATGTTAACAATAAGATTAACTCATGGATCCCCGACCTCAGGCTGGACGCCGACTCCTTCCGATTGGACGGCGGTAATATCGAATCGGAACGCAGCGATAATGTGCGCACCACCTATAAGACCATGGAAGCCATTCAAGAACGCATAGCCGAGATTCAGTCCTTAAAAAAGGACGAGAAGATGAGCCTGGATCAACGGGAGCGCCTGGATAAGGAGCTTCAGGAATTGATCGAGCTGCGTACCGAGATGAAGGCAAACAAGGGTACAAATATATGGAGCATCCTCAAATCTGCCGCAAAGCTGTTAGGCGGTATCACTTTCACCATCGGGAGCATGTTTTTCGGCGGCATCGGTCTCTACCGTCTTTCCAAGCTTATCGGCTCCGTAGGCGGCGAAATAACGGCTTTCCTCAATATGAAGTCCGTAGATAAGACCATCGACAAGCTGGAGCAGCAGAATCGAATGGAATTGGACGCCATCAACCTTTACAGGGCAATGCCCGATGAGCAGCAAAGAGAGTTCCTTAAAGATGCCCCCGCCAACGATAAAATATCCATGTTAGCCGCCATATTGGGCAAAATAGATGTGGACGGGATCGATAAAGCCAATGACCTGCTCGATAGTAAAGCGACCATCTCCCATATGTCTTCCCAAGCACATCTTGCTAATCTATTCGATCAAATCCGTTTGGATAAACATTATCACGAATATGTTCAAAAACAAGAGGAATATCAAAAATTAGAAAATATAAAAAACCGAATAGATAGGGCATTTATCAATGAAAAGGGTCTCAAAATTCAAAAAGTTGATAAAAAAATTCAAGCAATTTTACAGACAGGTAGAAAAGCATTACTTGATATGGGGTATATTGTAGATTCCCGAGTATTCGATATGTATGGTGTTTATGCCGTAGATCCTTATGTTGAATTTGTTGGTCTAAAGCCAGAAATATTTAAAAAGTGGGATGAATTAAGTCGAGAAGAAATAAAGACTTTATTTGCTTCAGAAAGAATGGTAGAGGATTACAGAATCTATGTTAAAAATTTAGAAGATAAATCCCAATTGATGAATATTTATGAATTTATCAAGACTAAAGTAGTTCAGCAAATAGAAGGTGTATCATATGTTGCCCTTATAAAAAATTATGTGCTTAAAGGAGGAACAAGTTTGAAGGCGCTTACTACAGAAATAAAATCTAAATTATTTATTGAAAGCAAAAGAAATATAGAATTAGGTTTAGTGGTAATCGAGGGGAATAAAAAACTTGTAGTTGACTCTGTATGTGAAGACGTCTATGTAGCATGTCAAAAAAATGATATTGATGTGCGGACAGCTCACTTTATTTTTTATCCCTTTCAATCATTAATAGTAGATCCTACAGATAGAGGAAAATTTGTCCAAACACCCACGTGGGAGCAAATGGTAAGAGCTGGAGAAGCAACCTCTCCATACTATAGACAAATGCATGATTTAGCAATAGAATTAATGGATTTAATTAATAAATGGGGTTTAACTGGAAGTGATCGTAAAATAAAGACTTTTGGTCAACTTGATGAACTTTTTGATTTTAAAACAATCTTTTCATATGAAACAAGAGTAAATAATTTGAAAAGTGGATTAACAGAAGAGAATGCCTTTTACTTTAAACCAGAAGAAAGTACTATCGTAAAATGGGAGACTTCTTTATTTGTTAAAATATATCGTGAAGGTGTATTAAATAATAGGTTTGATCATAATAAAATTCGAACTATTAAGCAGATATTCAATAAAATCTATAATGATTTAGGATATTCTGTGGAAAATAAATATTATAGAGATGCATATCGTTGTTTAATGATGATGTCTTCATTGCTTTATGATTATGATCTTTCAGAAAGTACCAGTTTAACAACATTAAGTAAAATATTATGTGATAAGGATTCCAATTATAGAACATTCTATTTTGGTTTAAAGACGAAGGGAAAATATGATACAACTATTTCGGGTAAAGCTCAACAATGTTGGGATGACATAATGAACTACTTAGATCGAGATATTATTGAGTATAGAAAAGGTGAATATGAAGGAGATTTAGTTACTACTGAAGACATGGCAGAAATTAAGATAATCTTACAAAAAATGAAAGATTATGAAGATTGGCAAAACACTTTTTTCAATCCAGTTAGAGGCGGTTGGTCTAAGCAAGGATTAACGACATCGGATTTTGAAAATAATCCTTTTGGTACTCTTCTTCTTAGGCTTCAAAATGAAGCCCCATTTAATAATATCTTCGCTAAACTTCAGCAAAATGAGTTGTCTAATTTTCTTTTTGGTTCTGATAATTACATAACTAATTTAATATCTAAAAAACAACTGCCAACCATAACAGAATTAATGAAAAGTATTTTAAGATGTTTTAATTGGAAAATTTCTGATTTGCCAAATGAGATTGCTGAAGGAATTAACGAGAAAGACTTCTTCCTTATCCAAAGTGCCTATATTGAGGAAATTATTAGTTATATAAGTCCAGTTGGTCGCGATCCTCATATCCATCCTGACACGGGAAGAATAATCTCATATATGGATGAAACAAATATCCTCGGAGATGATGATATATACATTCATTCTCATAATGAATACTTGCAAGATAAATTAAATCTGTTTATATATGTATATTTAGCATATGCCATTCATGAAAATATTGAAAGACCCAAAACTCTTGATGTTGCTAATAATTTATATCCTGGATTCGTTAATTATTTAGGAAATAAATTCATGACGAGTTTTAGCTCTATAGAAAATGCTTTAAGACAAATAGGGATTTATGAATTAGATGCTTATTTACGATATTCTGAAGGAACTTCTTATGCTCTTGCAACATCTATTTATGAAGAAGCCATAAGAGTAATAGAATTTTTTAGAGATGAATATCCTCATAAGGAAGGACCTTATTTCCATCAATTAGAATTAAGAGAAGATTGGCAAAATATAATTAAAGACCATCCTGAATATGATATTTTAAAAACATATGTTAAGGGAAGAAAAGCAGATCAAGGTCATGTTCATTCTTTTAAATATATGTTTACCAATAAGAAATTCAAGGACAATAATAAAGTTCAAGATGTACTGAGTCCCTCTGATTTACGTCTATATGCAAAAAATTTCCAATTTGGTTCTAAAGGACTTCAATTAATACGCAAAGGCTTTTTTGAATTTTTAGAAACTGAAAAAAATGAGTTTGTAAAAAAATATAAATATAGAGACTCTTCTTCCGAAACAGAAGTTGGGAGAGCTCTTACAGATTTTGCGCATGAAAATGAATTAACTCTTAATAAACATGATGATGTTGTTAAATTTTTGAATACAGAAATAAAGAATGAAATTCTTAAAGGTTGCCTTGGTACAGAAATTCCTGAAATGATAAAATTTGCCTTAAATGATCCAGAATTAAAACAAATTCGTGCTTATGCAGGAGTTTTTGACCTATTTACCATTAGAGGAAATACGCTATATATCTGCGATTTTAAACCAGATGTTCATTTTGATACTGAAGGAGATTTAGGTCAACATGCTGCTAATGTATTTCCACAACTCGTTGCTTATTCATTGATGGTTCAAGAACGATTAAAAAAGGCAGGGTCCACGCTGGAAGTTAAATGTATTGCCTTTAATAATGAAGCTTCGATGGAATTCGATCCTAATGTTATGTTTTTCCAGATGTTTGACTTCATGACAGATCACGGGGCTTCTCTATGGCATTCTGAAGTAAGATTAGAAAAATATTCTGACGGATATGAACAATATCATAATTATATTGAACCGAACGATGAGTTAAAAAAGTTTTTCATAGACTTCTTCCAAATTGTTGAGAGAGAATATATTAATAAAGAATATGGAAATAAAGCACAGAAATATCTTGATATTATGGAAATAATAATTGAGGACTATATTTCCAATATTAAGGATATATATCAATCTTATTCATAATTTTTTTCTTACTAAGATAATAAATTATATTAAAATTTCTTTCATATAGATTATTGGCACTAAATAAAAAAAATAGATCCAAATAAAAAAAAATTGATGCGATTTCGAGGTTTTGAACTTCCTACAATGGAAATCGAACTAATAAAGGAACTTGAGAAAGAGATAGGGCAAGTTCTTCGCGTACAATCTAAAAGTTGTTATTCGCATGGTTTTTTTATTAAAAACAATCATATTTATGCTGTTAATCTAATGTGTAAAGAACTCGAGAGAGTACCCTATTCTTTGAGACATCTTTCCTTTATTAAATTTCTGAACATTCAGATGAATAATTTGAAGGAATTACCCGATTTTATTTCAGAATTTACCACACTCCATACTTTGATCGTAAATGCGTGTGAATTCTCTGAATTTCCTAAGGTAATTACAAAGATCCCCTCTTTAGAAAAACTTAAAATTACCGATAATCATTTCAACATAATTCCACGAGATATTCTTAACCTCTCACAGCTTAAAGAGATATCATTAGGCGCGAATCATTTTATCAAATTTCCAGAAATCTTGACTAAAATTATTTCATTGGAATATTTAGAAATCGGAGCGCATAACTTCCCTTCACTTCCGTGGAGTTTGACGAATCTTAAATCTCTTAAAACCCTTGTTATTGATATATGCGGTTTTA
Organism: Promethearchaeota archaeon; assembly: GCA_008080765.1. Classification (GTDB taxonomy): domain Archaea; phylum Asgardarchaeota; class Lokiarchaeia; order Sigyniarchaeales; family SOKP01; genus TEKIR-8. The sequence goes on from SHMU01000041.1 coordinate 9,651, forward strand.
CAGAATTTCCTGAAGTGATATCCTCTCTAAATTTTCTTGAAGGATTAAACCTTAATGATAATAATATTTCTTCCGTTCCAGATTCGGTTTCAAATCTTAATCATCTTCAATGGATCTGCTTGTCAAAAAATAATCTGGAGTATTTCCCTAATTCTATCACTCTAATAACAACACTCAAAGAACTGGACTTAGATAGAAACAAAATTAAGGATCTTCCGCCTTCTATTGGTTATTTAAAAAACCTCAAAAGGCTCGATATTCCAAACAATAAATTAATGGAAATCCCCGATGAAATCGGAAGTCTCATGAATCTTGAACATCTCGACCTCTCTGGCAATCAGATCTCTGAGCTACCAGTATCTTTAAGAAATCTCAAATCACTAAAACGTTTAAATGTAAATGGAAATAAGCTTACTTCAATCTCAGAATGGCTCGGACACTTACCTTCGCTCGAATATATCGATTTTAAAAATAATAGCATCGATATAGATTCAGTTCCCTCTTCGATTAAAAAAGTCCAGCAAAGATGGGCTGAGAAATATTTTTCAAGCTTCGGCAAGACTATAAAAAAAATGAAAAACAATGTCAAAAGGTCTTATAAATCTAATTAAATTATTTTAAATCTTAAAAATTTTTTCTCTCAATTTTCCCCATAATAATAAAAATTTCTATAGAAGTTCTCTGATGAAATTATTAGAAATAAAAAAATTATATAGAATAATTAGAAATCGCAAAATTTTCTCATAAAAACGTTTAATAGATATTAATTACTATCAAAAATAACATGAATGGATTAATTTTTATTTTTCCAGAAAATGTTGAGATTTTAATAATAAATAACAAGAAATAATTAATTAGCTGTAAGTTGTAAGTTAGTAGGTTGTAAAGTATGCCAGAAAAGCAAGTTGGGCAAATCAAGTGGTTCAATAATAGAAAAGGCTATGGTTTTATCATGCCCGAAGGAACTGAAGACGAAGACTCGAAAGAAAATGACATTTTTGTACATTATAGTGCAATAGAGGGTGAAGACGACGAATTTAAAACCCTCTATGAAGGAGACAAAGTTAAGTTCGAAGTTGTAGATGGCGACAAAGGGCCACAAGCCTCGAAAGTGGAAGTTATTGAATCCGCTGGGAGACAATCTCAGTCAGGAGGATACTTTTACTAAGAATAATATGAAATTGTTTCTAATATAACATATTATCAGTTTGTAAAGAAAGAACATTTGTTCCTGAAGGAATATCATCTTTTTTTATAGACAGTAAGTTTTAAATTACGAAGTGGAATTATCATTAAAGTAAGAAGCTTTAAGAAGTAGATTTCACGTCAATTCTTTTTTTTATACTTTTTTCATATTTTAAGTTTGAAAATTTTAGATTTAAGATTTTTTTATTTAACCTAGATAAAGTGGTATTTATCAATTCTCTTCAATATTTGTGAAAAAAATCTTATCTCCTTCCCATATATCTGAGTAAATCACGGGGCTATGAGGAAATCTCCATAAAATCATTGAATTAATAGCATAAAACTAAATCTATAATTTTGAACTATTATTTCTCTATCTTGTGGATTATTCGATTCTGGCACCTTTCTTCCAATTCTGGGAAAGAACTTCAGATTTTCTATAGCTCCATATATCCATTATCAAAAAAGCTTTTCGCATACCGAAAGGAACTTTTCGAGATATGAGTGAGGATTGCATCTAAGTCTTCTTCAGCTGCATCAGTTCATACTATTTGAACCATTTTTTCTTTGCATATTCCATCACTTCTTCATGAGAACTAATTTTCGGTTTAGCATGACTATAACGAGGATCAAGATCTTTAAAAGATGGAATTAGTAATTCTCTACTTTTTTCATCTAGTAAAGAATATAATAATTAAATATTAAAAAAAATTTAATCTGAGTTTCCTTTTAACAAAAAATTCCTAATTTTAGGGGGCATAATGAATCCCAAATAAAACAGAAAGGCGCTGGTCGCGAGAATTATTCTAATGATGGGTAGGAGACCAATTAATAACGGAATGAAGCCATCTAAAACAGCGGCAGCAGACCACAATATTACTCCTGCAGTGAGAAAATATCCTTTAAGCCGAATTTCGGGATTTTCTGCTTCAATTGAATTTTTTGCTAAAATAAGCATCGAACTCAGAGAACTTATTATGATGAATATAAGATATCCTAAAATGAAGGTCCGATATTCAATATCAATGTGTACGATGGCGCTTTCAGGGCTAAATGCTCCAATTAATGATGGATTTAAAATGAGTAAGGAGAAGAAAATTATTTCAAATATAATCCCAATAATAATGTAAATAATGCGTATCATAGTTTTCCGTTTAGCCTCAATTAAATCGGTAATTCCAGTTATCCAAAGTAAGATGCTTACAGGTATAAAGGTCATTCCGATGATGGCATACACTTCTAATGTTAATCCGGCACCTGTAAACAAATTCCATAAAAAACTTACTCCGCTTGAAAGCCATGGCTCACTTAAACCTATAATCCCTACCCCAGTATAGAGGAAATTCTTATTTTTTAATGAAAAAAAAAAAAATTTCGAAGCTATAATAGAACCAATAATAATCGTAATAACACAATAAGCTAAGCTAGAAATGCCATTAACATAATCGATCGCTTGTAACGACATAATATCCCATCTTTACTAATTTTAGTATTTTTATAAAATTTTCTCTTAATTGATATTTAAAGTTAATATTATAATTAATGATAAAACTAATTGCAGAAACCAGAGAGAGAAGATCTTAGTCTAGTATAGAAGAGAGTTCTATAGTGAATTCCTTATGAGTTTTTTAGCAACTAAAAAAAAAAGAAAAGAGGAATTTGATTAGGAAAAACCTATTGAATAAAATTTTATTTTATAATTAGCCTTTTAATTCCTGGTGGCAAAATAAACCCAAAATAGAAGAGAATCCCACTTAACACTAACATTATTCTTGTAATTGGTAAAGTGATGATATTCAGTGGGATAGCAGAATCAATTAAACCACCTATACACCAAAATAAAAAAGCAAATAATAAAAACCACCCTTTTACTTTAATTTCTCGCGATTCTGATTTCAAAGATTCTTTGGAAAATAAAATTCCCGTAACTAGCATCGTAGTATCAATAAATAGAAGATAGCCCAGTATGAAAGTTTTATATTCAATATCAATATGAACAATAGCACTTTCAATAGCAAAAGTTGCGATTAGGGTTGGATCAAAAAATAGTAAAAGAAATAAAATAAACTCAAAAATAATTCCAATAATCAAATATAATATAAGAATTGGTTTTCTCTTGTCGGGATATATCATATTCGTAAATGCATATAACCAAAATAAAATAGAGGCAGGAATAAACACGTTTCCAATAATCACATAGATCTCTAGGGAAAGTCCTTCTCCGAAGAAAAGATTCCATAAAAAAGAAGTGCCGCTAGGAAGCCACGGTTCAGTCATACCTATCCAAGTAAGTCCTACAAAAATAAAATTTTTGTCTCAAAGTTTAAAATATTTCTTTAGGATTATTAATCCAACAATAATGGAAACTGAAACATAAACTAAACTAGAAATTCCATTTAAATAATCAATTCCTTTTAACGACATCTTTAGCTTACTATTCGGATAATTAGTTTTTATGAATATATATGATCTTTATATTATTTAAATATTGAATTACCTTAAAGGAATGAAAAAATTTTATTCCAAATTAGTAAAAAGAAATAAGATTAATATTGGGTGCGTCCGATAATTTCATTTTGAGCCGTTTTACTTAATTCTGTAAAATATACAGAATACCCCGCAATTCTTACCACCAGTCCCCGATAATTCTCGGGGTTTTCTTGAGCCTCACATAATGTTTTTTTACCAACTACATTAAACTGGATTTGATATCCCCCATTTTTCTCAAAATAAGTCTTAATAAGAGGGATGAAAACATCCATTTTTAACGACTGAGGGTGAAAGCCAAGGATTAAAGAGTGCCCATTCGTCATTAATTCATTTTTTAGTTTCTTGACAGAATTTATTATGGCGGTGGGTCCATTTTTATCACGTCCGTGCGTGGGGCCTACACCGTTCGATAAAGGGTCTCTTGCTTTTCTGCCGTCTGCAGAGGCACCAGTGAGTGTTCCTAATGCTAAATGAAGAGAAGTAGAATAAATACCGGGATTAAACCTCCCTCCTCTAAAATTCTGATATTTTGCTACCTCATTGCAATACAGTTTTGCCACCTCTATGGCGATTTCATCTACATAATCGTTATCATTTCCAAATTTGGGTACCTTATTGATGAATAATTCTCTCCACAGGGAACCTTCTTTGTCATGATAAGATCGTCGATAATTCTTCCGAAGCATTTCTACTAATGAATCAAGAGGTAATTTCTTTTCTTCAAAGACCATTTGCTTAATCACCGCCAAGCTGTCTGCACAAGTTGCGAGTCCTATTAATTGAGGTCCTGTAAAATTATAGAGCGCGCCCCCCCGAGTTACATCTAATAGTTTCTCAAGGCAATCATTAGTAGTGGACGAGAGAAAAGGTTGAGGATTAAGTTCTGCAATTGCTTTATCTAATGAATTCATGGTCGAAACCATATATTTAATGAAGTAACTCACTTGTTTGGAAAAGGCCTTCCATAATTTTTCATATGTATTGATTGGAGTATTATATTCAAGCCCATATTTCTTTCGGGTTGCCATATCAACTCCCTTTGTTAAAGTTAATTCTAAGCATTTTGCAATGTTAAATTGGTTAGAATTGGTGGAACCAAACGATTTGTAGGGATGCTGAGGCTCTACACAGCCAACGGGGGCGTATTCTCTTGCGTCTTCGAGGGTAAAGCCCCGATTAAGCAATCCTGGAATCATTACTTCATCATTAAATAAAGCTATACTTGCTCCCGCTTTAATTGCATTTCCCACCTGAATAAGGAATTCTTCAGAGGTCTTATCGGATACTCTGACCGAGAAGGTTGGTTGTACTGTCTGAAGATCTGTATATGCATCTAAAAGAATAACAGATAACTGATTTGTTGCATCTTCTCCCTCTCTTGTAAGCCCGCCGATAGTTAGATTTTCCGCAATTGGAGGACCTTCACCGGCATTTACCGCCAATGAAAATACATAATTATAGATACTAGTCAATTTTAAATAAAAACATTTTACCAAGAAAGAGACCTCCTTTTTGGTTATTAGACCTGCTGCTGTATCTTTTAGATAATAGTCATATAATTCTTGATCTAATCTGCCCACGCTTATTGCAAATCCTCCATCCTCCAAGCCACATATTAAATGATTAAAATAAATAAGTTGTAATGCTTCTTTAAATGTGTTAGGAGGATTTTCAGAAACATATTCGCAGATCTCAGCAATTTCTAGCAATTCCTTTTTTCTCTGAGAATCTTTTTCATCTAAAGCCATGTTTGCTGCCAAAGAGGAAAATCGCATGATTACCTTCTTTGCTGCATTTAAAAGAATAAGAATGGATTCTAAAAATTGAGCCCTATCAGTAGATAATTCCTCTTCATAATCAATACACTCCAGCTTTTTACGAGTTTTATCTAGTAAGCCTTTAATTCCCAATTTTAAAAGATTATGATGTCCTGGGAAAAAATGTCCGATACCATTTGTCAGTTGTACATCAACAGTATATAGCAGCTTGTCTATAAGATCCCGTTCTGTTTCAGTTAAATATTTCAGAAACCTACTTCGAACCGTTTCTTCTTGGTCCATCCAATAGGGAATCACTTCTTCTTTGAGATATTGCTTTTCTTTTTCTGAAATAAGGATTGTCTGAACGGGTCGATTATTATAAGTGTCTATATCTTGTTTAATTGCATCAGCTCGCACTTCTGGATATAATGGAGTACCCACTAATTTAGTAGTGCGATTTCCCACAATAAATTCATCATCCCAGATTTTAATGGTCATATTTGACAAATAATAATCCATTGCTTTCGCAAAACGCAAGATGGGGGCTAATTCTCGAGTCTTTTTGTATGATTGCGTAAATAAATGTGCTCTCTCAATACAAATTTCGTGGGGTGCCTTTAATATAGTGTTTTTCATCCGTTTTATACGATTATCATAAAATGATGCATCAAACTCTTCGATTTGCATTTATATCATCAACTTAATGTAAAATAGATCTGAACTTAAATGAAATAATAAACCTAATTATTAGTATAATTCTTTTACTATTTTAATCTAATGAATTTGAATTATTTTAAATTTAGTTTTGGTTTTATATCTACTTTTGAGAAAGGTTTAAAAAAAGAGATAACGATATTTCTCTCAAATGTATAATCGACTAATTTAATTACATCTGAGAAGTTTTATAGGCTTTAGAATCTTCAGTGCTTTTAGAATCTTCAGTATAATAAGAAATGTCATATAGATCGAAAATTCCATTAACAATAAATATTTTAAATAAAAGGTTTAATGCTCCAATCTAAACCAAGCATCATAAGATCTGATAAGATACAAAAAAAAGGGAAGAGATAAAACTTAATACCGATATAAAGCATATAATGAATGAAAATCGAGTTTGATATTATTTATCCGCATTCTTTCTCCCAATAGACCTTTACTCGCCCAATTATCTGCATTTTTCGAATCTGGAAATATGAAAGGATATTGCTGCCCACATGAGCAATATAAGAAATAAAGACCAATTCTGACCGCAAATAGCAATATATCTGGATACATTTAAACATCTAATATATTGGTGATCTTATGAATACCTAGTATCGAAGTCTAATTCTGAGTAAATTCTTCCTTTTTAAAAAATTAGCAGTGGGTCCATATTTAAATAGACTCAATCCATAATTAATGATGATAAACTCCTCTCAAAGGGAGATGTCAAAAAATAGAGCCCTTACTTAAATCCTTGGATTTTTGTCTTTTGGTGAGCTACTTTACACATGTAGAGTAGAATTCTTATTATATCTTCTGTATAATGTGATTGTAAGTAAGGCTTTCTATTTTTTCACTTTTTTTTGAAATATGATCTTGAGGATAGTATACTAGTTTCACAATGAGGAGATATACGTTTAATCATCAACTTTTATCTATCTTTATAGAATTCCAATATCTGAATAAGTCAAAAAGTGATCCGAAATCCTTAAATAGGATTAAGACAGATTTTTAAGTATGATTGGTGATCGATAGTGATCATCACAAAAATTACAAACTATAACCTAAAAAAATAAAAAAATGAATAAATATTTACCCAAAATTCGTTACAACAATATACCAGAGATGGTAATCAATAGTAAGAATCATTTTTATAATAAAGCCGCAATTCGATGGATTAAAAAGTCAGGAGATGAAGTTCAGACGATTTCGTTTAATGAATTAGTTGACTCAATGATTACAATTTTTTATGCGCTCAATCAGATGGGTTTTAAAAAGGGAGACCATATTGCTATATGCTCTAAATCGAGTCCAGAATGGATCATGACCGATTTAGGGATTCAAGCGCTGGGTGGAATCACAGTGGCAGTATATCCGACCTTAAAAGCAGAAGAGATAAAATATATTCTCAATGATTCCGAAACAAAGGCAATATTCGTAGATACAAGGGAGAATATGGAAAAGATTTTATCAATTACAGACGATCTTGATGAATTAAAGCTTATTGTTGTGTTTCTACCAAAAAAGCGACTTGATAAAGGGGGTCATGTTATGACCTATGATGATTTTCTTATATTGGGTGAGAAGCAGTATCACTCTTCTAATATGTTTACTAACACTATCTCGGGCATTACTGAGGATGCTTTAGCAAGCATCATATATACCTCGGGAACTACCGGAGAACCGAAAGGAGTGATGCTAAGCCATAAAAACTTTCTATCTGACGCGTTAGCATCTGTATCTGTTGCAATGACTTTGAAAAAAGGAATAAAACCGTGGAAGCATCACTATTATTCTGTCCTCCCGTTTGCACATTCTTTCGGGCGATTGCTTATATATTCTTCACTCTTGATTGGTTCTAGTATTGATGTGATAAGTGAAGTAAATGCAGAGGCGATAAAAAGGGGACTGGAGATTTTTAAACCCACTATAATGGCAGGCATTCCTTATGTATATCAAAAGATGAGTAATACAATTATGGAAACCGTGAAGGCAGAGTATCCCGAGAAAATACAAGAGTTAGTTCAGAAAGTTATTGAGAATGGACATAAATACTATAGTCGGAAAACAATGGGAAAGCGAAATAAATTAGGAACAATCCTCAAGCATAAAATATTAGGCAAAATAGTTGGACGGCGAGTTCGAAAGAAACTTGGCGGTAAATTGATGCTCATGATAAGTGGTTCTGCCAGTATTTCAAAAGAGCTTATTTATTTCTTTAATACCATGGGGATCCCCCTAATTGAAGGATATGGACTTACTGAGGCCTCTCCTGTGACTCATTTAATGCGTGATAAGCCAAATTCGAAATTCCGTCCTAACTTTAAGAAGAAAATAAGTGCCTATAACAAAATTGGTTCCATTGGACCCCCAATAGAAATTCCTGATAATCCTTATGAAAATATAAAGCAAAAAATCGATGAGGACACTGGAGAGCTCTTAATAAAGGGACCAATGGTGATGAACGGATATTGGAAAAAGCCGGAAGCGACTGCCAGAGCAATTGATGAAGATGGCTGGCTTCATACTGGAGATTTCTGCAAAATTGATGAAGATGGCTATGCTTTTTTTGATGGACGAAAAAAGAATATTATCAAACTTTCTACAGGAAAGATCATTAGTCCAATTATTGTAGAGAGTTTGATCGTACCCTCTTCTAAAATTATTGCTCAATTTCTCATGGTAGGTGATGACACACGAAAATACTTATCTGCAGTTTTAGTGCCTTATCAAGAACCCTTAAAACAATTTGCAGAGCAAAATAGCATCGAATTTGAAACTTGGAAAGATCTTATAACTAATAGTATAATCCAAGAGCAAATCAAGGAGGATATAGATCAAAAATTACAAAATGTCTCCGATTATCTGAAACCCAAGAAGTTTCTGATCAGCTCGAAGGCTTTTGAAAGCGAGAAATACATTACACCTACCTATAAATTCAAGCGAAGTGCATTTATTAAAGATTTCAAGGAACAAATTGATGAATTATATAATTCACCGAATACTTTCATAGTGATGAAGGATCGGCTGACTGATTTTTACGATCAATCACTGATAATCGCTTAGATGAGCTGATATTGTGGGGAATATTTAAAATATAATACAAATTAAAAAGAAAAAAAATTTTTTTCAAAAATAATACAAAATAAATACCATAAAAAGAGTGAAAATACATGTCTTTAGAACTAATAGATTGGTTAAACGGCGTCTCCAGTGTGATTGCGTGTACATTAATAATCAGTATTGGGATAACGATCATTTCAAGATATTTTAAGTTGAAGGATTCCACCTATTTATATATAGGTGGAGGTTTAATTGGTTTGAGCGAGCCTTGGCTTCCTAGCGGCAGTTCTTTTCTATGGAATGTATTCACAGGAGAAGGATTACCACTGGAAATCTATGTAATTATAGGAAATGTATTAATTCCTTTTTCGCTTCTATTTTGGTTAATAGGCATTACAGAGTTAGTTCCTTCAAAAAGAAAAAAGATTATTAGAATAGTGTATGCTGTTATAGGAGCATTATTTGAGGCGATCTTTTTTATTTTGCTGGTTATAGATCCGACTTTGATCGGAACTTTCTCTGCAGAGAGTGCAATAGTACATATCGACATAGAGTATAAGACTTTCATCCTAGCTTATTTGTTCTTTGTGGTTGCCTCTGTATTGGTTTCAACAATCCTTTTTGCGCGGAATTCAATGAAAGCATCGGACCCTGTCACCCAAATTCGGGGTAAATTAATCTTAGCAGCCGTGTTGTCTTGGACAATAGTGGCAATTTTGGATGGATTTATCCCCTTGAATGTTGTCATATTACCCATTATTAGAGTGATTTTAGCGATAAGTGCAGTTCTTGCATATTTGGGCTTTACAATGCCAGAGAAAGTTAAAGATATCATAGCAAAGCGAAAGAAATCAGGCAAAAACTTCAACAAATATTTACCAAGAGTACGCTTTAACAATATTCCTGAGATGGTACTCAATACTAAGAACAAATTTTACAACAAAGCGGCAATCCGCTGGATTCAAAACTCTGAAAAATCAGTTAGATCCATCTCTTATAATGAATTAGCAGATGTTATGATCTCCGTATTCCATGCGCTTATGCAATTGGGATTTAAGAAAGGCGACCATATAGGGATTTGCTCTAAATCTCTCCCAGAGTGGATCTTTGCGGATTTGGGCGTGCAATCGTTAGGAGGCGTCACTGTAGCAATTTATCCCACCTTGAAACCCAACGAGATTAAATATATTCTTGAGGATTCTGAATGCAAGGCTATATTTGTAGATACCAAGGAAAATATGCAAAAAATTCTTTCTATAATGGATAATCTTCCTTATTTAAAACTCATCATTGTTTTTGGCTCTAAGAAACAATTAAGGGTAGATGGGCATATTATGAGTTTCGAGGAGGTGCTATCTTTAGGAGGGAGCAAATATTATCCATCTAATCAGTTTACCTCATCTATTCTGCAAATAAAGGAGGTGGACTTAGCCAGTATTATCTATACATCAGGTACCACTGGGAATCCGAAAGGGGTTATGCTTACACATAAAAATCTTCTTTCTGATGCAGTAGCATCGGTTTCTGTAGCTATGACGCTAAAAAAGGGCATAAAACCATGGAAACAACACTACTTCTCGGTCTTACCCTTCGCACATTCTTTTGGGCGATTGCTGGTATATTCCTCATTAATGATGGGATCTACAATTGATATTATCAGTGAGACAACTCCCGAGACAATTCGCATGGCGCTGGAGAAGTTTAAACCTACTGTCATGGCGGGAATACCATATGTGTTTCAGAAGATATATAATACTGTGTTGGAAATCGTGAAAGCAGAATATCCCAAGAAAATAAGAGAATTAGTCTATAAAGTAATTAACAATGGAAAAATCTATTATGAAAATAAAAGTCGTGGAAAGCGAAATAAACTAGGAACAATCATTAGACATAAATTATTAGGAAGTATCGTCGGTAAAAGGATTAGAAAAAACCTTGATGATAAACTGTTGCTCATGGTTAGCGGCTCTGCAAGTATTTCAAAGGAGCTTATTTATTTCTTTAATACCATCGGTATACCGTTAATTGAGGGTTATGGATTAACAGAAGCCTCACCTGTCACCCATTTAATGAGAGATAAGCCGAATTCAAGGTTCAGACCAAACTTTAGAAAAAAAGTTAGTGCATATAAGAAAATTGGTTCTATTGGCCCTCCAATAGCAATCCCAAGCAATCCCTATAAAAATATTGAACAAAAAATCGATGAAGACACAGGAGAGTTGTTAATTAAAGGACCTATGGTAATGAGGGGGTATTGGAAGAAACCGCAAGCAACGGCAAAGGCAATTGATGAAGAAGGATGGCTTCATACTGGTGATTATGCAACAATCGATGAAGATGGTTATGTTTATTTTACGGGAAGAAAAAAGAATATCATTAAGCTTTCGACAGGGAAGATGATTAATCCCAGCTCGGTCGAGAACCTAATTGTTCCCGCTTCTAATTACATAGCACAAATGATTCTCATTGGTGGAGACAATCGAAAGTATGCTACGGCGATTATTGTACCGTATCAAAAGGCTTTGAAGGAATTCGCCGATAAAAGCAGAATAGTCTATAATAATTGGAGAGAACTAATAAACGATAAATTAATTCAAGAAAAACTTCGAAGTGATATCCGAGACAAACTAAAGGGAATTTCAGATTATAAAAAACCGAAACGATTTTTAATCAGTAGTAAAGCATTTTTATCAGAAAAGTACTTAACACCAACCTACAAATTCAAACGGAATGCTATAATAGAGGATTTTAGTGCCCAAATTAATAACCTTTATAATTCAGATCGGGAATTTCTCATAATGGAGGAACGAATGACAGAATTCTATGATCAATCCATGATCATCGCATAATACATTAATAACAAAGAGAATAAGCCTAAAAATCCAGATCAAATATCAATATCTTTTTTTTAATTTTTATATATATTTTTTAGATGACGAATTTTTTATTTCTAATGTATGGGAATAAAAGCATCTAGAGCACAAAATCTTCACTAATTCTGTAATCTATTTCAGTCATTTTTATTAAATATGAGTAATGATTTTTTGTATCTAATTATATTACAAGAAGATAAAAATTATTAGTATAGAGGTTTGCTTATGTGTTGCTGTTACGTGTTGAAAGACGAAGACTTGATAAGAATTTCTGGAAAGACAAAAGCATTTAAATATGAGTTTCTTTCAGCTTATATACCCTTGTGGAACGAAATAATATTTGGTAAAGAAAGAAAGAGAAGAGCATTAATAGATACTCACGCTGGAACTGGACGGGTTTTATATCATGGGGAAACAATTTATGGATCATGTGGTTTATTCTTGGAAAAAACAGTTTTACAGCAGCATGGGTTAGATTACTATTTTATTGAAAAGGATTTCAGTCATTATCGTATGCTCCAAAAGAATGTGAGAAGCATGTGCGAAGAGGGATTTAAATTTCCCATAGAGTATAAAAACACTACAAAAGGGTTTGAAAAGAATGGACTTTTATTTGAAAGAAAAGAAATAGAGAAAAAAGCAAGAGTTGCTTATCCTAATAAAGATCAAATTAATATTTTAAACGGTGACTGCGTAGAAGTAATAGGGCATGTGCTCAAGCAAGTAGATGGAGCTCCAGCGTTCTTTTTTATTGATCCTTGCGGCGTTTTTGAATGGAAATTAATTAAAAAGATTGTAAAAAAACGACTTTTAGATAAAAATGGGAAGAATAATGGAAATGGAAATGGCAAGCAAAAGACTAATGAAAAACCATTTCCAGCTACAGAATTATTTATTAATTTTAGTTGGGAAGCAATTTCAAGGAATAAAAATAAAGAAAAGAGTAGGGACAATTTTTTTCAGCAATTTTTTGGCATGTCCTATGCAGAAGTTCAGAGAGAAGTTTCAAAGGCGAAAAAGAAAAGAGAGCAGAAGGGTAAAAGATATTTTGAATATAATCTCTATGTTGATGTGTATAAAAGCAATCTTCGAAAGTATTTTGATTATGTGACTGAGATGTCAATCATTGGTGTGAAGAGTGAGAAGAACCCGGTTTATGTCTTGATTTTTTGTTCAAATAATGAGATTGCTAAAAATTTATACGAAGAAAAAGAAGCTGAACTCAATAATACAAAAAGGCAGTTCCAGTCTATTAGAAGCATGAAAAATGATAAACGAAATTATACATATCAAGATTATAAAGAGTTTCTAAAAGCACAGCGATCTATGTGCGATTTTTTTTAAAATGTTTCTTCTATTTGTAAATATTCTCTTCACTTTAATTACATCATCAAGTTTAATAATATTTCATTCTAACAATCTTGACATAATTTTGCAAGAAGTTATAACACATAAAAAGAAAATATTAAGGTGAAAACTTATTAGTATATTAAACTTTAAAGATTGAATTGGTTTTGAAACCCCTTGCAAGCAAAAAAGAAAAGTAATTCCTCAAAGAAAAAGGCTACAGGTACTCGAGAATGGGCATCTTCAAATGTCAATATATTGTATGGATGTGCACATAATTGTCGTTATTGTTATTCCAAGAAGTTAGCAATACGGTTTAAAAGAAAAACCGAAGAAACATGGAAAATAATGGAATTAAATGAAAAAAAGATAGAGAAGGAATATCGCAAACGACAAGGAAGGGTGATGTTTCCATCTAGCCATGATATTCTTCCCAAATTTAAAAAAGAGTATTTTAAGGTATTGCAAAAACTTTTAGAGTCGGGAAACTCTGTTCTAATTACAACTAAGCCTCATTACGAGATTATTAAAGAATTATGTTTTAAATTTGAAGAATTTAAGGAGTTGATTCAATTTAGATTTACAATAACCTCAATAAACAATGAATTACTTGCCTTTTGGGAGCCAGGCGCACCCTCATTTGAGGAGCGATTGAAGTCTTTAAAGCATGCATTCGAGCAAGGATTTAAAACCTCTGTTTCCATAGAGCCTTTTTTGGACAAAAACCCCATTCCATTAATTAAAAAAATTCAATCTCTTACTTCAGAAACTATTTGGGTGGGAAAAATGAATTATATCAAGACAAATCATCTTATTGGCAAGGAAAAACGGTTTTATGAAGCGATACGAGATAATATATCTTTAGAAAATATCACGAAAATTATAAATTCCTTGAAGAACAATAAAAAAATACGATGGAAAGACTCCATTAAAGATATGTGCATAAGAAATGACATACAATTACCTTCTTTTCAAACTCCTGAAGTGAAAGAGAAATAATTAAAAACCCATTAGCAGCAGCTAATTTTTATTGTATTTGCAAAAATATACTAAGGATGAGATTAAAGAGCGAATAATATTACTCATTGGATTTTATATCAAAACAATTTCTGACTTAATTGGAATGGCTTTTTTGAGTTTAAGGGAGAATAATGGTGGTAGGTATTAATGAATCACTAATTCGCCAGACCCCTCGAATTTTTTAGAGTAGAATTTTAACTAATTGCGAAAGAAGTCCCCTCCATTCATGGAGGGGATGAATTTCGCAGAGCATCTCCATGGTTTATGCTGTGGGTGAGATCTTCCGCATTATACATCACTAAAGTAACGGACCCCCTCCTTTTAAATACCTCGCATACTATACACTAGTATAGAAAGAGACCCTCGCAAGGAGAAGAGAACGTGCAATTAACCCAAAAAATTCGGATTTATCCCACAGTAGATCAATTAGAACTCCTGTGGGATTTATCGGAGAAATGCCGCTTGATTTATAACTTTGCACTTTCGGATCGCCTCA
>SHMU01000042.1 GCA_008080765.1 Promethearchaeota archaeon
GATTTTGTCGCATACCGACAAATTAGAGATCAGCAAGTCTAAGTATTTTTGTCGATGAAGGTAAATTAAATATTATCAACCATTAAATCTAAGAATTAAAAAGAATATTAATTTATTGAAAAGCAATACTTAAAAAAACATTTTTTGTAAAAACATATATAAAGTATTCTTTTTTTAAGAATATATCCAAATAAGAGTATGAATATCTATTGAAAGGAGGAGGAATTGATGCGGATTTCCAAACATAAGAAAGAAAAACGTTCTAGAAACCACACACCAGATCTTTCAGAAGATAATTATATTATTCTATTGGTTGAGGATAATGATGATATTAGGTTTATTATGAATAAGATCTTGGAGTTTCACGATTACAAAGTATGTCACGCCAAAAATGGCGAAGATGCGTTAAAAGTCCTTTCAGAAATGGAAAAATCACCGGATATCATTATTAGTGATATTATGATGCCTAAAATGGATGGATATGATTTTTTTAGAGCAATTTCTAATAATTCTCAATATTCACATATTCCCTTTATTTTTCTTTCCGCATTAGATAGCCCAGAAGATATTAGATTAGGAAAGTTATTGGGAGTAGATGATTATCTTACAAAACCTATTGTTGAAGAGGATCTATTAGCAACGATCGCCGGAAAGATTTATAGAAATAAAAAGCGTGTAGAGGTTAGCGAAAAACTAAAACAACTTCTCCTCGAGAAAGAAACACAGATAAGGAAAGGATCTTCGGACGAGTTAGAAGGAAAGTTGTTTTTCATAAAGGTCGATTGGGATGATCGTATTGGTCCGGATCTGGTCTATAATTATCCGAATACATCAAAAGTTCCCTTAGAAAAGATTGGGACCCAAATATTTCAAGCGATTAGCACAATATATGGACAAGGGCGATTAACGGAGGCAGAAGGTATTCTCATTAATATTGAAAATTTTAAAATGGCAGGATATGCACTTTTTGATTCATTTGCAGACGAAAAGCTAAGAAGCGGAGCAAATGAATATATGGTAGCCGTTATTGCGCCTATAATCACCTATTACCAATCGTTACAAATTAAAAAAATATTGTTGGAAGTATCGGAGGAATTCAAAAAAATGAAAAAAATCAGAATGAATATGTATTGGGATGCAATAAAGGAAATTTTTGAGACTTCTTAATATCATTTTTATATTAGATACTTATTGAGAAGTGAAACAATGGTTTGATATTTTTCTACCGCCTTTTTAACTGCTCCCTCATTTAAATCGGTTGTTGCTTTCTTATTCAGTTCATTTACAGAGATTTTTAATTCCTCAAATTTAAATAATTCTAATAAGTGATAGTGGTAATTTCTTGTCTTATCTGGCAAGAGTGATTGCATATTCCACATAAGAAATTCTCCTGATTGTGTTTTCATGGTTTTATCGGGCAATAGATTTTCGGGTTCTTTGATGGTATGAATATAATAAAGCGGGATAATATCCTCTACTACCACTCCTTCGATAATTATTCCAAAATTATTTGAAAAGGGCATTTCAGCTTCAAAAAATCCCTCTAAATCCAATTGTTTAAGTCCCGAATGGGTTTTAATTACTTTCAGATTTCCTTTTAAAATAAATATTATCGTTCGGGATACTCTTCTTCGCAAATTATATTCTATGTGTACTTTCCTACCCGGATTAATTGCTTGCAACGTCCAATTTATCTCTAATCCCTCTCTTGTTAATTCTTTATCGGGTATTTCATCAATTGGTCCCCCATCCATCTCTACACTGTTAATTTCATAGTTATAGGGAATAAGATCGGTAAGAATTGCTTTTTCAATCATCTCATCAAATGGATTTGTGAGCCCAGAAGATACAGAAGTTCCTATTCCGTCCTTGTTTTTCTTCGTTGTATTAGTCTTTTCTAATTCTATTATTTCTCCGGAATTGCTCTTAATGAGGGCTTTACTGTGTATCTCTTCTTTCACATCAACACGATGAGTATGTAAAAGACCCCCTAGTTGATTTAGTATTTCATCCACATCTCCCGAAAGGTCTCCTAAAACTTCATCAATGGAATATTCTTCCATTAATGGCAGAACATCTTGGTCTACATTGATAATGTTTTCCAATTCTTTTGCTTGTTGTTTAAGACGTTCTCTTTCTCTATTACGTGCAGATTCCCTTTTATCCAATTTTTCACGGAGCTGGGCAGTGATTTGCGAATATTTCTGAAATAACATACTTTTTTTTAATTCTTTGGAAAGAGAGACAATTTCTTCGGAGCACATTAAAGCAATTTGCAAATTATCTTTCTCCAGAGCCTTCCTATAACTTTCTTCGAGATTTTGCAACTTCTGTTGATTTTTGAGGAATATTTCTTGAGCGATGCTAATCTTCGCTATTCTCTCTTCAATTGAGTCAATCTCTTCTGAGAGGGTAGTATTTTTTATTTCTTTCAATACATTATTTAACTCTTTTAGAGCAACATCATACTCAAGAGTATTAATGTACTCATCAGCTTTTTTCAATGAAGAAAGAGCCTTACTTTTTAATTCGAAGGTTCCCAAAGTCTCCTCAAGATTCTTTTTTTGATCTATCCATCCCAGGATGATCTCATAATCGATAAGATGAGTAAGTTTCCTATTTATTACTCCAATGTCTTCCCTCAGTTTCTCAATAGGTACTTTTATAATACCATTATTAATCTGTTGAATCTCCTCTCTTATAATGGTTAATTTTTGTTGTTGGGTAGAGATAAAATCTTTCCAGAGTGTTTTTTCTTCTCTAATAAGTTGGAGTGCGGATTTAATTTTAAATAATCTTATTATTTCCCCCCATTCCTCCTTAAATTTTGAAACTAATTCATGAACATTAATAATTTCACTTGGATGTTGTAAATTCTCTAATTTTGGAAAGAGTTCTGCAGTTAGATCCTCGATAAAAGACACTTTAGTACTTTTTTCTTGCTTATCAAGGATTTTTTCAATGATTTTTTTTTGCTCTTCTTGGATTGCAATATCATTGAGTTCTTTGGCAAGTTCAATTATCTCTTCTGCAATCTTAATGGCATCATCGAATTGATTAGTAATCAATAAATTATTCTCCCGTATCTTTAATTCATCAAGATCACCAATAATTGATATCCTTTTTCGCTCCAAATTTTTAAGTTGATTTTCTAATTGCGCTTTGTCAATTTGTATAAGGGATAAAAAATCAATAGGTTCAGAATAGGCATCAACCGTAACATATCTTAAGATTGAATTTTGTGGATATTTTTCCATTAAAATCTTGCGAATCTCTGGAATGAAATTTCGAAGGCTTTGGGGAGCCTTATCTCCAATCCACGTATACAAAATTTTAGACTTTTTATCATATATCGGGATAATACTCGTGGGACCAAATAGGGACAATAAGTTCAATGTAGATACGTCCAGCAATTTTCCAGAAAAAGATAATTTATGGACAATGAGATTTTTATTAGTCATATGTGTTATTCTTAAACCATTTAACTTTAAACCAATAATATTATAAAAACTAGAGCTTATGCATAATTAAAGAAAATTCTTTTTAAGAATTTTTATTTTATATTTAATTAATGTAGAAAAATAGTCACTTTTTAAACTATAACAATGCTCAACATCCCCTTGATGATTTTTTTATTTATCATTTTTGCTCTGATGATTATAAGTTATAGCGTTGAGAGATTTGATTTTCTTTCCATCTCAATCGTGTTAAGCTTTCTTGCGGCTACTGTGACCGGAGTAGTATTAGAATTAAATCTCAGTGATTTTGTTGAACACATCAGTTTTGAGGCAATATTAGTAATTTTGGGAATAAGTATTATCACCAAAATTGCACAAGATAATAATATCTTGGAATATATTGCCGTGAAGCTGTTTAAGATTTCAAGGGGAAAGAGAAGGACATTTTTTTATTTGCTTTGTATCCTAACCACACTTATGGCGGCTTTTATTACCGACGTTGTAGTGATCATTATTTTAGGTCCCGTTGTAGTGAGGTTATGTCGATTTCTGAGAATTGATGCCGGAACGTATTTAATGGGGATGAGTATTTGCGTAAATATAGGCTCTACCATGACTCCTTTCTCAAGCGGGAAAAATATTATTATCTCCACCGCATTTAATTTGGATACCTTGTATTTTATTGAAAACTATTGGATATTTGCCGCAATACTGCTTTTTGTAACGATTTTTCTCATGGATAGGTTATTTTTAAGGAAAGAGCCTAGTATTGAAAAGGAACACAAAACATTATATATGGAACTCATAAATGAAGATGTAATGGTTGAGAATAAAACAATGTTTATTTTCAATAGTATCGCCATCCTTTTGACTATTGTTTTGTTTGTGATATTACCTCTTCTCTATTTGACCGCAATTTTTGCTGCGTTTATTCTGGTAATTATAAATAAAAATTATACAAAAAAGAAAGCACCTGCATTTTTTAAAGAGCTTGAGTGGGATGTCATTTTCTTTTTCATCTCACTCTATATTATAATAGGATGTTTGCTTGAAGCAGGATTCAAAGATTTAATTCGACTATTACCATTTCAAGAAGTAAGTCCGATGCTCATCCCTATCATTGTGTTAATTTTTGTAAGCGTGATAAGCGGCTTTGTTGCAAATAATCCCGTAGCGGTTATTCTTTTACCTATAGTAGAAGTTCTCAGTGCTTCTGTGGGAAGTACTATCCCACTATATTTTGCTTTCATCTTTGGATTAAGTATAGGAGGAAACCTTATTCCGCAAGCAAGCTCTGTTAATATTATGACATTAAAAATTGCAAAAGAGGCAAAGGTTAAGAATCTTAACTACAAACGGAGTTTAAAAGTAGGAGCATCCTTTACCTTAATACATATACTTTTGACATTGGGATATACCCTTTTGTTGGGTTTTATATATGGATAATAGATGATGAAGGTATAGTTATCAAAAGGATAATACATTTTAATATAGAGCTTCAAATTTATAAGTTTATATGCTTTTTTTATGTGTAAATCTTAATTTTTTGTGGTTTGCCACCTGATCGAGCAGATTTAGAAGCTGCAATTCCCGATATGCAAAAATTTGCTCCTATCTGTGAATGGAACTTGGGCTGTTGATCCTTCTCTATGGCAGTAAGCCAATCATCAATAATTCGTGCCTGTCCCCCATAATATAGCCCTTCTACGGAGCTAACCACCTCATTAAGAGCATCTGCATTAATGATTTTACTCCTTCCTTTCCTATGTCGACTTTTTGTAATGATATGATCTTTAGCAAGAAATAAGCGACCTGGTTTTCCGAACTCATAGCATTCATAAGTACCTGTTCTCCCAACGACTTGGATCATCATGCGGGTTGGCTCGCGGGCAAATACATATGCATTAGCACATTTGGCAATTGCGCCTCTTTCTGTCCGGAATAAACCTACATGAAAGGCTTTTGCAGGAGAACAGATCGGATCTCTTTCATACCCCCCTATATTATTTGCATAACTTATTACCTCCATAAATGGTTCGGGAGTATTTATTCCTCCCAGTGCCACTTGGGCGGGACCAATAGAGTGTGCATACATCAAAGGATCAAACAACTGATACCATGCATCGATTCGTGGGGTATTCGGATCGCCATAATTTCCCTCTTTCCAACGATATGATACATCATGGAGATATTCAGATTCTGCATAGACAGTGGGACCAATTTTTCCAGATGAAGCCAGATGTCCCGAATATAGTACTTCTGGTATAAAGCAGTAGTTTTCACCAAGCTGGTACTTTCTTCCCGGGTTTTGCTCTGCAGCAATTATATTTTCAATATTTTTCTCCTTTAAGCACATCGGAATCTCCGAATATACATGCAGACCTGCTTCTAATGCAACTATTGCTTGCTGGGCATGAAATTGTGGCGGACTGCAAATGATCACCGCGTCAAGATTAGCTGTGTCTAATAAGTCTTCAAAACTTTCCGCAATCTTAATATTATCTATTTTTTTTAAGTTTTGTTGGGCTTCAGGATTGGGATCAAAACCTACAATCAATTTTGTACGCCCACGCAATAAGGGGTGACGTTGAAGTTCATTTTTATGACCAAGACTGTTTAATCCATAGCCGGTTATTCCATAGTTTATCATTAGCTTAGATTTTCTTAAATTGTAAATTTTTCTTTAATTGGTTTGAGTAAATAAGATAATCTTCAAAAATTAAAATTTTCTTTTTTCTTTTGGTCTTACTCAAATAACCCTCTATTTATCTTCTATGTTAGGAGAAATCTTTAAAGGAAGAAAAACATAAAAAGTAGATCCTCGGTCCACCTTACTTTCTACATAGATTTCTCCTTGATGCAATTTTACTAATTCTTTCGCGATAGCTAATCCTAATCCGGAGCCTGTAATGTCACTAACTTTTTCCGATCTGTAAAATCGTTTAAAAATATGGGGAATATCATTCTTCGAGATGCCGATTCCATTATCAGACACATACACCAAGACACCCTCTAAATTCTGTGGATTATATTTCCCTTGGTATTTATTAAACACTTTTATCTCAATTTTGGATCTTTCTGAGGAATATTTTATTGCATTATCTAAGAGAATTCTAAAAATCTGTTGGATTTTTTGAGGATCTCCATATAATATGCTCGCACCGTTTAATTGCAGTGAGAGTTGTAATTTCTTATTTGAAATCAAGGGACCTAATTGTTCTACAACATCATTTAATATTTCATTGATTTGATATTCTTTGATTTCGAGGTCAATTCTCTTATCATCTATACGGGATAAGACTAATATATCTTCCACTAATTCTCTCATTAACGTGGAGTTTTTTGACATAATTTTCATTAATTCTTGTACATCATCGGGATTTAATCTACTTTTAAATTTGGTAAGCATTTCCATAGTTTGAATTAATACTGAGATAGGATTCCTTAATTCATGAGATACCATCGAGACAAAGTTTTTAAGCTGCTGCTCTTCCTCTTTCATATCAGTGATATCTCGCAATATTGCTAATTTTAAGATTTTGCCGTCTCCATCTCGAATTGATGTGTCAATATGATCATAATACCTATTATTTCTATTACATTCCCATTCCCACCGTTTTATTTTTCCTTGTAAAATTTCAGGGAAATTACAATGAGTACAAGGGTGATCATTTTCATATAAATATTCATAACATTTTTGATTATCTACTTCTCCGAATTCATCAATAAAAGAAGGATTAGCATAAGTAATATCATAAGTTTGGTTAACGATATAAATTTTATCTGTCATTCTGTCGAAAATATTTAAAAACATATCTCGTTCTTTCTCAATCTGCTTTTCTTGACGAAATAATTTTCTAAAGAGAAGATCAATAGGATTTCTAAAGCCTGTTTCTACTATTGCAAGATAAATAAAAAAGGAGCTGGCAATTTTTAAAAGATGTCCAATAAGATTAAAAACCCCATATACATCAAAATAGAGGGTAAAAAAAAATTCTGATATTGCAAAAATTAAAATTGCCAAAAATAAAAATTGATATACTTTTAGAGCGAAAGTTTTTTTAAATTTAACCAAAATAATCAATGCTGAAATACCAATAGAGATTATAACATATTCACTAATAATTTTAAACAGCGTTAGACCCGTTGTTTCATTAAAGCAATCCGGAAAAATCCCTCCTGCTATGAAACCAAAGACTATTATAGTAAGTACGGAATATAAGCTAAGCACGGCATGAGCTTTTATTTTCTTATCTATTACTAAAAACGAAACCAAAAAGGAGAAGCTCTGAATATATCGGGCACTAATCCATAATTGAGTTGGGATGTTGGAATTTTCACCACTAATAATACCCATTCCTCTGTAGGCAATTGTGTGAAATAAATCAATAGCTCCAAACGCAAGAAATGAGACTCCCAGTACTAAAAAAAAGGAATTTTCAATATAACGACGAGAATTCCACCCAATTAAAAAAATAGTTCCTCCAATAATAATACTAAATAGCTCGGAGATGGTGTGAAAAAGAAGATAATTAATAAAACTGGTTAAAAAGATTAAGAGAAGAATAATCGTGAGAAAAAGTATGTTTTTTATTGCCTTAAGAGGCTTCAATTCTTCAGAGATCTTGGAAGTAAAGAGGTTTTGTTCAATCATAATGAGATGTGAAAAGCTTTTGTTCAAAGAAGATGAGTTTTAAAAAATTACATTCTAAAATTGATAGGTATTAAATTATTATTAATTCTTTCACTTTATTTTATTAGGGAAATTAAAAAAACAAATAATAGACTCGATATTATCTCCTTGTGAGAATCCTAAGATCTTATCTTATAGTAATCCAAAACTATAAACACCCTAAAATTGTAGCTAAGAAAATGAAATTCCCTTATTTAAGAATTTTATAGACTTTTATTATAAACTTTTATTACTTCAACTATTAATTCAAATATATACTTGATGAGAAAATAATTTTTTTAATTTAAAAATGTCCTATAAATTCTCAAAGGAAGAATTGAGGCAGCTGCTCGTTGATTATAACGAAGTCTCATTAAAAGATAAAAAAGAAGTTCCCTCTAAAGTTCATATCTGGGATGAAACCTTGCGCGATGGAGAGCAAAGTCCTACTGTATATTTAACTTTGGATGAAAAGATACATTTAGCAAAATTAATGGATGAAATCGGTGTTGAAGTGATCGCCGTAGGATATCCCGCCGTTTCAGAAACAGAAAAAAAAATTGTAAAAACGATCGTAAACGAGGATTGTAAAAAAGCTTCTATTGTGGGTATTGCTCGCCCTAAAAAGAAAGATATCGATGCCTGTGTAGAGGCAGATCTCTCTGAAATTGTGGTGTTTATGCCCATTTCACCAATGTTTATGAAAACCTTAAAACTTACTGAAAAAGATGAATTACACCAGATCACCTCAGCAATTAATTACGCAAAAGATAATGGCTTTAAAGTGAATTGGGTTTCAGAAGATGGGACGAGAGCCGAATTTGAACATATCAAAAATGTATTTAAAACTGCAATCGATGCAGGGGCAGAACGAATTGTGCTCGGAGATACCGTAGGAGTGCTTACCCCCCAATCGGCAAGTTATTTAGTTAGAAAAATCAGAGAAGAAGTAATTTCTCCTCTCAATAAAGATGTTCCTATGGGTATTCATACGCATAATGATTTTGGATTGGCGGTCGCAAATACGATTACTGGCGTGTTTGAAGGATGCACCTTCCCACATACTTGCATTAATGGCTACGGTGAAAGAGCTGGCAATGCCGCCCTAGAAGAGGTTGTAACTATTTTAGAGCGAATGAATATTGATACGGGTATTGATCTTACACGATTGCCTGAGTTAAGTGAAATGTGTGAAGAATACTTTTGTCTTCCCATCTCTCAATATAAACCAATCGTGGGAGAATATGCGTTTAGTCACGAGAGTGGACTTCATATTGCAGCCATACTCGCTCATCCTCTCACTTATGAACCTATCAATCCTAAAATGGTAGGACGCAGAAGAAAATTTTATTTAGGAAAGTTCTCTGGATCAAAATCCATCTCACATGCTTTAAAAAAAAAAATAAGCGTATTAGATTTAGATAAAATCCCCGAAGAGGTAATCAAAAAAATTGTTAACGAAGTTAAAAGTAAGCATGAAACGAAATCAAAAGAAGAAATTAGAAAATCTTTTCACATCATAAAAAATGAAATCAAAAAAATTACGCAAGGAGTTTCTGATAAAGAATTTTTTGAAATCGTAAATAAATACGCCCAGCCTTATGTTCCTGAAGATTTTAAAGCGAAACCGAAGCCAAAACCATAGCAAAGTCAACAGTTAAACAAATAATTTCAAGAAGATCTATTTTTAGCTATAGTGCTAGAGGGGGATCTTTTTCCTCATAGATTAATTCTTTATTAATTAAGAAAGAAAAAGAAGAAAACTCTGGAAACTCACGCAAAAATAATTCACATTGTACACTTGTCCCCAATGATAACATTGCTCTTCGACATGTTTTCGATGTGTACACCAGAACCGATGATAGAATTACTGGTTATAATATTTTTCAAATGTGTGTTGCGCTCGATTACACAATTCTCGATTATGCAGTTTTGTAGATAACAACCTTTTCCAATAGATACGTAATTAGAAATTACAGAGTTTTTAATCACACAATTATTCCCGATATGTACAAAATTCTTGACTAATGATTTATCAATTTCAATGTTTCGGCTTTTATAATTGTTACTGGTAACCGGCTGATGTTCCAATAAATATTTATTGCCGTTTAATAAGGCGGAAGGTTTTCCAAAATCTAAAATCCCTTTCTTTAATTCTACTGCGGCAATTTTATGACCACTATCGATTAAGTATTGAAGACTTTCCGTGAGATAGATCTCTTTTGTATCTTTTGTTCGCCGATCCAGTCGCTCTCTTAAATTCTCGAATAATGCTTGAGTAGTAGTATGGGAAAATGCATAGATACCCGCAATCGCCAAATTTGAAATATATTCTTTGGGTTTTTCCACCATTCTCATAATAATATTATTTTCATCCACATCAACAATCCCATATGCACTTGCATCTTCTTCGGGTACTTTCATAACCGTTATAATGCCGTCCACATCGGACTCGTAATACCGATATAGAAGGTAAGAATATTCATCAAGCAGAATCATATCACCCAAAAATATTAAACACCCCTCTCTTTTGTTATCCTCTGAGCTAGTGATTTCTTTTTCGTAAAATGTCTCATGGGCAAGATAGACCGCTTCCCCAAGACCCCAATAATACGGGATATCATCACGATATCCACGGGGAATTTGCTCAATAAATGTTAGTTTAAATTTATCTGCATAATGTTTCTCTACATAATCTATGATCTGGTGTTTTTTATACCCTACAATGAGGATTAATTCGGTATTTTTATCAAATGTGTTCAGAAACCTTGTAAGGATATGATCTAAGACCGTCTGCCCCGCAACTCTCATAAATGCCTTGGGTTTGCTGAGTGTAAAAGGGCGTAAGCGTGAGCCTATCCCGGCAATTGGACCTACAATTCGCATTTTAACTATAAATCAAGTTCTGTATTTACCACACTATTTTGAATAAAACTTTCTCTACTCAAAATCTTGGTATAATATGATGTAATTAATACTTTTTTAAATTATTTTTGAAGGGGTTATTTTGTCTCTCATCACATTATATTAATCATAATTAAAAGGAGTAAAAAGGGTATTTACAAAGGTTAGTGATACTCTTTATATCTTATTGGAGAATTGTTCATAAATAACCATTGGTATTGATAATTTTTATTATCTGCATTAAATTCTGATCAACAACAGATCATGTGGCAATTTATAGAAGAGAGGGTAATAAACATCATTATTAATTCAAAATATCACATCTTTAATGAAATCTTAAAAAAAATAAAACAAGTTAGAGCAACAAATCAAGCAATTAGTATACATCATTTGATTAATAAAAGAGAGATATAATAAAAATAGAATTTAATCAAAAATAAAGAATATAAAAAGTAGTTTAAAATAAAAAATCTTAATTATAATCCTAAAAATAATAATTTCTCCACTATCTCGTGGATTTTATCTTTGTTATCGCCGAGAAGCTCATCTATTTTTACTTTTGCTTGTAAACCAATTTGTAAAGCCTTTACAATAATGTTTTCTGTGGCATCATTAAAGACAGAATCGCGTCGCTTAGAAAAATGATCTACACGGTTGAGAATTGCGTCTTGATATTCTTTTGCCGTTGATGGGCGGAGATCAACCAACTTCCTAATTTTTAAACCTTCTTCGGTTTCTACAACTTCTTGAGACATTTATTATCACCTTTAGTTATTTCTTCTTTTCACCTTTTTTAGTTCCACCATTATAGGCAACTTCGGGATGGATCTCATCTTGAACTTCTTGAGCATCTATAACACGTTCGCCTTTAGCTGTATCAAATTCATTCTCCACTTTTGCCGTCATTTTCTTGGCAACTAATTTCTCGATTCTCGGACGATGTAAAGTATTCATGGTACAGAAGGGCGCTTCAAATATGGTTCCATCGGGCATTGCCACACCGAAATGAACGATGCACCTCTTGGTGCGCTCAATATTCATGTTATAGGCATCTTGGAAATGCATAGAGCTGATTAAAAGAGAGCCGTGCGTAAATGCACTGATGCTTTCCCATTCGCCATTTAATAGCATTCTACTAAACATTTCCATCAATTTGCCAGGCTTTTTGGTGTATTGAAGCATCCCAATAAGGAAGCGGGCTCGTAATTGCTGTTTGTCAAGCCAATTTACACCCTTATCCAAAGTTTTGCCGAAATCTCCTAAAACATTCTCAAAAAGTTTAATTTGCTCCTTTTCTTTATGTTTAATCTTTCTCCAAAATCGATTTGAAAAATCGACAATCTTTAAGGGATCAAAATAATCCATGATAGGCACCATCTCATTAGAGTCCGGGTCTACAACAAGGTATGTAGCAAATCCACAGTCAGGATGGCATGTAAACTCCACCGGCTCCACGTCAGCTAAGTATCCAATAATTCTCCCTAACTCTACGATAGTGGTAAGAGGATACCATGCATTTTCGATACCTATTTTTCCATTGGTTTGTCTATCTACTTCTTTAATTACATCCGCATTTGTAATTCGGATATCTTCCATCTCTTCCACGGTAATTCGACCGCAGAGCGAAACAGGTTGATACACAATTCCTCGTACTACATCAATATTATTAATGGCATATTGAATTACATTTCCTATTTCTAAGTCAGTAATACCTTTGACAACTGTTTGCACTAACACTACAGAAGTTAATCCCGCTTCACGACAATTTTGAATAACTCGCTCCTTATATTTGCTTAGGTTTTTAATTCCACGAGTTTTCTCTAATGTTTCATCATTAATTCCATCGAATTGAAGGTATAAGGTATCTAAGCCCTTTTCGAAGCACTCCTTGGTAAATTCTAAGCCGCCCTTCTTTCTCTGAAATCCATATCCGTTGGTTGCCGCAATTACTTCTTTAAAGCCAAGATCTTTTGCCATCTTACAAATATCGGGAAAGTCCGCCCGTACCGAAGGTTCTCCGCCAGTAAACATTATTGCGGGCGCAGGAATAGCCTTTTCTCTGAAATGTTTCATTACACGCTCAAGATCTTCAAGAGAGGGCTCAATCAAATAGCCAGCTTTCTTGACATTGGCATAGCAGAAATTACAGTTAAAATTGCATCTATTCGTCAAATCTATTAACGCTAATGAGCATGTGGATAAATGTTCGTCACATAAACCACAATTATACGGACAGCCGCGAGGGTCTTCACTTTTGCAGTCAGGAGCATTTGCCTCTCCATTTTTAAGGAATTGCCATTCAATCTTACCATCTTTATCCCGCTGTGCGTAATGAGTCCATTTATAATATTTAGCGGACGAACTTATCTTATCTTTAAAATCTCCGTGCTCTGGGCAAGTTTTCTTCATCCAGATCTCGCCGTCTTTTTCAAGGATTTCAGCGTCAATTTTTCCAAGACACTCTGGGCATACGCTTTTGGTTTGTTTATAGTATTTTTCGTTCAGTATGTCCGTACCATCTAAGTGATACACTCTTTCTTCACCTATTTATTAAGATAAAATGTTTTGATTAACTATTTATTTAAATAAAACAAAATGAAATATAAACATTCATTGACAAATCCTAATAGGATTAGTATTATTTATATATGGGGAGTAAATGAAGAAAGGTAAAAAAATCTTTTTTATTGAAAGAAATAATTCTTTCATTTTTTGTTCATTATCATCATCTCTCAAGAAGACTCCATGCTTTAGCTTGGAGAGGAATTGAGCTCTATTTTTTTTTGGAACAAAAACAATTAAAAATCTTTCACACTTTAAGCTAATGTAAGTGAGGGGGTTCTTCTATTTTAATAAACCGTAGGGACTACGGAAAGTCACACCTCCGAAGAGACTGTAAGACCCCTCAATATCCTTTCGGACTTGCATAGGCACATCTAAAGTCTCAAGGAACGAGGAGTTTCCAACATGAAGGAAGGATGTGCACGAATCTCATTCCTTTAGGAATGAGTAGTTCAATGAATGAAAATTAGGAAAATATCTTTTATATATTTTTACTAATTTCTTTCTTTTTTGACATAAAGTTATTTATTAAATAGGAATTAATTCGTCTATATTGTTTTTCCGAGACGGCAGCGATTCCAATGGAGAATAAATTGCAGAAAAAGTAACTGATGAGGAATAAAAGAATATTATTAATCCAAGGAAAGAAGAGAGTCATAAAGTTAAGAATAGAAAAATGAAGGATATACAAGCTATAAGAATATCCGGCAAGGAAAGAGGTAATTTTTCTGATTTTTGGTGGGAATTGAAAGGATGTAAATTGAGCCCAGAGAAGTAAAAAGAGAAATGCGAGAATGAGAAAGAGAAGATATTCGATTAAGGTGATGAAAAAGAAGATACTCGTCAGAAAGAAAAGGATTAAAAAGCTTGAAAGAATTAAGTAATTTCTGGGATTTAAAGCGAAATTAACTCGAGCGGAATCTAAAGGTTCTATTGAAGGTCCATAATTACCTATTCCGCGATCCATATCGTTCCTCGCAGGAAATTTGGCTTTTAGGAATAAATCAAGACGTGCAATCATTATGACTAAAAATACTCCGCACACCCAAGTAAATAATAAGGCGATATTTCCCGAAAGATCCTTTTTATACCAGGGACCACAATAAATAATAAGTATCACAAACGCAAATGCACCTAAAATAAGAAAATAAGAGGCTTTTCGTTTGACCGTTCTTAATCCAAGCACACACCATCCAAACATCATGTACATCCACCAAAATTTGGGCAAAGTCCATAATTGAAATGATACTCCAAAGCAAGGTACTCCAAGTGCAGAATCATTTACAAACAAGAGATTTAAAATAAAGGTAGGGATGTTATAGGTCTCTGAAGGAATATCTATCCCATTAAGGAATGCCCATATACCGTCCAAGACTGCAGCAACCGATAATCCTACTATTAAAGGCGGCAGAATTCTCGCTGTTCTATTAATTAAAAATGTAGCAAAATCGTAGTGGCGTTGCTTCATCTTCCCAAATATACTGTAACCTATTAAGAAACCGCTAATTAGGAAGAGAAAGGGAAAGCTAAGAGAACCAATTAATCCGGGACTTATCGGAATACTAATTTTCATCGCGGTAATTCCATGAACTATAACAATATTATGAATAGCAATGATTCTAATAAGATCAAAAATCACTGAGGAGGTTTTAGTTAATTGATAATTGTGAGATGAGTTCATTCTTTTCGTAATTACACCAACAAATGCTTCTTTTTTTCGAATTAAGCGAATTTATTTAGCAAATAAGTATTAATCTTCTTATATTGTCTTTCCGAGATGGCAGCAATTCCCAGTGCAACAAGATTTGTGAAAGCAAATGCAATAAAGAACAATAAAATATTGTTAAGATCGTATCTGAATAACATCATAAAACTAAAAGTAGTATAGTGTACTAAATAGAGGCTAAAAGAATAGCTTGATATGAATTTGATGATCTTTTTAGCTTTTTTGGAATAATTAAATGCAGTAAATTGGCAGTATAAGAGAAAAAAGAACAATAATATAACAATCAAAAGCATAAAATAAATATCATAGGGTTGTCGATAGAGAAGTAAATTCATCAGAGCCATAGTCATTAAAAAGACCATTCCTAGGCGTAGAGCATTTTTCAATGCGTTTTTTTCTCTGAACTTACCATTTTCAGTTAAAAATTGTATAGAAGTAATAAAAACACCATCCTTTTCCCTCCCAATGGAAGATTTTTTCTTCATATGTTTTGTAATCGAATTTAATAAAAAAATTATGAAAACTCCTAAAACCCATAAAAGTAAAAATTTGAGATTTGAATAAAGGGAATTCTCTATATATCCGGAGTATACAAGTATGAGCAAGAAAAAAAGAGCACTTAAAACCAGAAAAAAGATATGTTTCTTCTTTTTGAGTTTCAATCCTAATACAATCCAGCCAAAAATCAAATAGGTCCACCAAAATAAGGGTAATGCCCAAGCTTGTCGAGCAGATCCAAATGCAGCGACTCCCAACTGAGTATCATTGATCAGAAGGAGCGTAAAAATAAAGGAGAGAGGGTTGTAAAATTTGGGATTTGTAAACCACAAGCCATCAAATATCAGAAGAAAGATGAGAGAAACAATTAAGGGGGGATAGATTCTTGAAAAACGATTTATTAGAAAATGTTTAAATCGATATTCTTGTTCTCTCATTTTAGTGAAAAGAGAATATGAAATTAATAAACCACTGATCAAGAAAAATAACATGAGCCCTAAACCAGCAAATAATGTAGCGATTGGAAGGCGAAGAACGATACCAATTCCGTGTCCTACAGCGACGAATTGTGCTGCAACAGCGCGGATTAAATAAAGACTGGTAGAAGAGGGTTCCGATAATTCAAATTGAAAGGATATCTCCTCCATAGTAACTATTTCACTCCAAATTTTAAGAAATTTCGTTTCTAAAATCTTTATATTATTTAAAATTCTTTTGTAATTCTAATATGCTAGTCTTACAATCTTTCTAAAATTATTGAAAATGAATAATGGAGTATATATTACAACTAATGGTATATGGTAATACAAATAATGGAGTGTGATATTACATTATGAGTAATTGGATAGAAAAATTATATCTATTGATATTTCTTGATAAGCGATTTCATTAGGTTATCTAATTTTTCGGAAATATGGAGTGTTTTGATGTTGATTTCTTTTAGTTTTTTATATTTTTCTGGCAATTTCTCAATATTTTGCTCGCAGTACTCTTTAATTTCTTCAATTGAGGGTAAATTATATACTAATTTTCCATCTTCCATAATCGGGATAAGCAGGGGTGAGGTATTTTCGGGATAGACTTCGTTTTCTAAAACTAGGAAGTCATTGAGGAACTTACCATTTTTGTCGATTCTACGACATACTTGCTTACTTCCGGGATAAGTCTTCTTTCCTTCGCTTATTTTTATTTTTGGTTCCTCATTGTGTTCCATTAATTTATAGACAGCGCTAAGGGTGGGATCGTCGCTAGATGTGACAAGCTCTGTACCTACACCGAAGGCATCCACTGGGGCATTGTTATCTAAAAGTTCTGCAATCTTATATTCATCCAAATTGGAACTGACTACTATCTTTACCTCATTACATCCATGATCGTCCAGAATTCGGCGTACTCGTTTGGCTTCTTTTATAAGATCGCCCGAATCAATTCGTACTCCTAAGATATTATTATTAAATTTTGTGGCTTTCAAGGTACCTTGTTTGATATCATATGTATCAATTAGTTGAATTGTCTTATCGCCATAATAATCATAGAAGATCTCAAAACTGTTCATCTCTCCGTATTTTTCCACAAAACTATGGGCCATTGTTCCTGAAGCCTCAATTCCTAACTCCAAGTCAGCAGCAACATTACTCGTGCCATCAAAACCCGCGATGTAGCTCGCTCTTGCAGCGAAAATACCCGCTTGAGGACTATGAGCCCTTCTTGTTCCAAATTCTAAGATTAATTTATCCTTACTTGCAGCACGCACTCGAGCCGCTTTTGAAGCAATAATTGTTTGATAATTAATTACACTGATGATATAAGTTTCAATTAGTTGCGCATGAAATGTAGGACCCTTTATTCGAACAATAGGTTCATTGGGAAAAAAGAAAGTCCCCTCCTTCATCGCCCACATATCTATATTGAATTTAAAATTGGGCAAATATTCCTCAAAAAAGCGCTCATCAATTTTTTGAAACATTGAATGCTTTCGAATATATTCAATCGTAGATTGTGTAAAGCGAGCCTTCTGTATGTAATAAATTAATTGTTCTAATCCGGAAAAAACTAAGAAATTTCGATTTTTGGGCAATTTGCGTACAAATAATTCGAACACGGCAATATCTTCTTCTTCTTTGATATTATGTTCTAAATTATATTGGTAATATGCGGCGCACATTGACAACTGATAAAAATCAGTGGAGAGAATCATGTTCTCATCATTTATAAAGCAGGATTTCGGTTGCATAAACTTTCCTCTCGGTTAATGAGCTTACCTAATTCATCAAGAAAAGCATAAGAGATTACAATTGTAAAATATTTGAGAGTTTTAAAGATTATGCTTTCCCATTTTGAACTACACCACCATGAATGGTGGAGATTCATCTTTCGCAAGATGAAGTTCCTTGTTCTTCGACAACAGCTCCAACAACTCTGAATAGAGCCCCTGAAGTCCACATTATCTCCGAAGGCGTAACATCCCGTAGTCCCTACGGTACACCAGAGGAATGATTCTTGGTTCTCGAATCGTTCTTCTGTTACTTAAAAAGAAGAAATCATCATTTAAATAGTTTAAGTGCGATGGTTTTCGGATTTTTTTTGTTCCAAAAAAATAGACCTCAATTCATCTCCACCTTAAAAGGTGGAGTGTTCTTGAGCGGTCATGATAAATAAATATATTATTTTGGTTTCTGAGGATGTGTAGTAGGTTTTGTAGATCTCATCAAAATATAGTACTTATGAAAATCATCATAGGTTACGGTGCCATTACATCCGAAAGCATCTCCCTTTTGAATCGAAACATCTCCATATTTTTTATCGCTTAATCGCACTTTTAGAGTTTCAAGTTTTTGGAGCTTTTTTTCATCAAAATCTTTTTTTCGCTTAATTTGCGGACCAAATTCTATATCTTTGAGATCTATGATATAATAAATAGTAGTAATCACCTCTTCATCGCTTACCTTTATTTCCGACTCCACACGTTCAATTCCGATAATCTCGCTTTGATAAATTGTTATTCTCTTATCTAAATATTTCATCAATTTTCCTTGTTCACTTTCTTGATCTATTATAATGAGTTCGCTCTTATCCTCATCATCATCTTTCTTGCTTACGGCGCGGGTTTGTAGTTTTAGTGATTTAATGCGCGCCTCAAAGTCTTCTGGGAGCTTGGTGAGCGTCCAATCTTCTAATTTAAGGAAACCCTCTTTCAATGAGACAATAAAGCCTATCCAGAAATGTGAGCAAAACCCTCCAGCACTTCCAATGCGACAATCGCAATCTCGGTCTGGATTATTCATATTATTTTCGGTGATAGAAAGAAATGAGGTTACTTCCCACTTCCATCCTTTAAACTCCAGTTCCAATTCGTGCAAATCGGGATTGACAATTTCCATTTTTTTAATATGCTCTCGGTCTTTTCCTTGAATTTTTTGGATTGCACTCTCAATCCCATCGCTGATAATATCGAGCTCTTTGTTATAGATAAGGCGGGCATACTCTTCTTCTGCTAAGGAATCTAGGATGAATTCTATCAAATCAGGTTTAGATTTTCCTGAATAATTTGTGATGAGAAAATCACGGCAGATCTGACTCAATTGTTTTTTAGTTAGTGATTGCAATAAATAGTTTAAGTATGTTCTGTTATCTATTTTTCGATCACTATCGACTTTTTTCATGATATCCTCTTGAGAGGGAATCTCCTCTTTAATAATACCTTTTTGAATAAGAATGTCAGTTATGTTTTTTTCAGAAAGGGTCCGTAGGATACGAGTTACCAGATCCCCTTTATTTAAATCAGAATATCCCGAGATATTAAAATCGCGACAAATTTCTTTCAGTTGACTGACTTTTAATTTTGCAAGAGATTTCATTAAAAATGACATATTATAGACCTCTTATATACTATATTTGAACTCTAACTATAAAAGTGAACAAACCTGGACAGTTAGTTCGAGCCCGTCGTTAGAGGAAACGGGCGAGGTATAGGGCCTTGTAGCTCTATATCCTTCTTTTTATACACCCGAAATGGGTATTTGATTCCACAATTGAGGGAGATCCTCAGCTTTTCCTTTTTCCAATGCATTCTGAACTGAATATGAGACTTTTTGCTCTTCACTTTAAGTATTATTTATTACTAGGTTTAGTATATAGTACCTATGCATCATTTATAAAACACACGAGAGGAGTGATTTTTTATACATGTCCACCTTTGTCTGAAAATTTCTTGAATAGTTGGAACTGTAATAACTATAACCTAAATGATTACGCATTCTATATATACTTTTAGTAGTTTTTCTCCTAGGTTATCAATAATATTAAAAATATTAAGTAATGGTATCAGTTTTTACTATAAATTGTTCATGTGAAGGTTGGAACATATCCCTCATTCGCACAGGTTGAAACCAGCAACCTCTATCGGATAGATTTTGTATAAAATCATCTCCGACTACTTTTCTGAGGATGTTTAATGCCCCGTTTACATCTGCGTTGAGCAGATAATTTAAGCCTCGAGATAATCCTCCTTTTATCTGTTTTCCAACATATTGTTTATGCTTTTTTAATCTTCCGTTTGGTAGCTTCTCTACATTGATAAATCCTTGTTTTACATAATGTGTTAAGGTTGGTCGGGATACTTTCAATAGATTTAAGACCTCATATGTGTTCATTGTATAATTTAAACCGTCTTTAATAAAAAAATTATATGAGTCGTATGATTTTTAATAAAAATGAGGATTATATATTTATATGCATATTGACAATTAAAGCCTATTTTTCACAAGAATTTGTTTTTAAATTCTCAAATTATAAATGATATGAAAATCTAACTATAAAATTGGACATAGTGTCCCACCCCGTCGTTAGAGGAGACGGGGGATGATACTCTTCTTTTATGAATGTGCGTTTAGAGAGCTAAGGCACTCTTGGAGTACCAGTGCGCTCACCCGCGCCGAATTGGAGTGGCGGGTGATGAAGGCATCGGTATGCGTGCCCCGCTCGCACTCGGTGCAGCGGAACTCGTCATAGGGAATAGTCTTCTGGCGAGTTTGCCTATTTATTTAGAAAAATTACTTCCAAATTCTTAAACTCAACGGTAGATAAACCAGTTTTTATAAATAAGGATTTATGCCACATAAAATATAATTTTATAAATCTTCATTATCTTATTCTAGGTAGTGTTAAGAATAAAGGTAAAAAATGAGCGATAAAAACATCTGGAAAGTTAAGATAGATTGGTTGAAAATTTTAAACTCATTAGGGTTAACATCCATAGATCAAATCCCCGAATATAAACGGGAACGAGCCATAAAAAATATCTCGAAAATGTTTGAACCGGAGGATTTAATCGAATTTGATCCGGAGGAACTGGAAGAGCTCATGGTTGGTGAGTTGGGTGAATTAATGAAAAAAGAGCTGCGGGAAAAACAGAGAAGAGAGGATGAAATGAGAGAACAATTTAACAATAAGATTATTCCCTTAAAACGGGGGGGAATTATTAAAATTGATCCTCGTGATTTAAAGGATCTTGATTTAGATGGTAATCCAGAAGATATCCTCAAATATTTCTATAAGAAATTTTTCGGAGGAAGTAGAAATTCTGACGAGAAAGATGATGATGACAGAGTAGAAGAAGACAAAACGGGATATTACATTTAGAGTTTTTTCATTCTTATTTTTAAAACTTAGGACTGCTAATATCTATTAAGATAAGACGTAGATTTATATGATTTTAGATATTTAGAAGTTGTTCTTTATTTATATTTTGTATAAGTCCTAATTTGCTTTTTAAAACATATTATTATCCTGTTTTTCATGAAGAATTTTGACTTTTATTATGATACCTATTTTTTTATAGAACCCCGGGCAAGGGCCGTCATCTTATGACTACTATTTATTCATAAGACTCATTCGTTTTATACTCCCTAATATTATAGCAGCAGGTTGATTTTGAAAAGATTCGTTATAACAATGAAAATACAACCTCATCCTCCGCCACCACCGTTATTATCAAAAAGAAAAGGCAAAAAAAATAAATTTTCCTGAGTTGTCGATGATGAATTGACGAGAAAGATGATAATGAGGATGACAATTACTGCCGCAAACACACTGATAATGAGTCCGACTTTGAAAACCTTGTTATCTTTTAAATTCATTTTCCTTGAATTAACTCATTTTTGAGTTTGTTTTTTCTGTAATTATTTTTTTTTTTTTATAATTAAGATATCGGTATAGTTTGTGTAATCTATATGATTCTTTATTTTTTAGACTTAATTGTTTTTATATAAATACAAAATCAAAATTATTATACCATACCATAATCATATTCTCAAAAAATTGAAAAATAGGATGTAATAGAATATATCTATAATATAGGTATTCTTTTTTAAAAATTAAAACAAAAAAATAAAAATAAAAATAGAAAAAGTTATTTCTTCTTTCTTTTTGACGAGGAATCGATCTTTTTGATGATTAACGATTCTGCGTGAACCTTACAGTTTTTTAAGATGATTTTGAAGCCGCCACCGCCTCCAACACCAGGAACAGTCATAGTTTGAGTGCCCATAGGGATCATAGCACCGCCTTCTTCTTCCCATTCTTCTTCTTCCTCCTCTTCTTCTGCGCCCCAAGTACTTACAATAGGATGTTCTTTTTCCTTTAACCATTCTCGCAATTCACTCATATCTGATACATCCTGTTCTGTGGCAATTTTGGGTTGAAGATCTTCGGGAATAAACTGTTTTACGCGCTCCTTTAACTCTGAATTCATCCACACAATTAATTTAAGTCCGTGATCAAGCCCTTCTTGCTTGGCATCATAAATCTGAAACTTAGGACTTGCAATATATTGAAGACTGATTCCATTAAATCCCGGCATCTGCTTTCCACCACCCGTTTGGTTTGCCATCGTAGAAAACGCAAGTCCGTTAATTGCCTTTACATCGGCATTTCTGTCAATAATACCGTGTCCATTGACTTCAGGAATATAGAAGTCAATCGCCTCAAAGCACCCACAACTTGTATGTGGAAATTCCATCCCAGAATATAGGTATATTCTGTCTACTTCTCCTAAGGAGCGTTTCTTAGTCATTTCATTAAGCCCAGAATACTCTCCAGCGAGCTCATTTAAGCATTCTCCCGGAGGGACCGCATAGATAGGCCCTTTAGGATCCACTTTTGCTGCAGCTCGGGCATCAAACCAATTAATTGAACCGCATAAACTTGTTCTATCCGGTGTTATGGAGCATGCGTGAGTTGGGGCGAAACTTTGACAAAGAACGCAACCATAAAACATATCAACATCTTCA
This sequence comes from Promethearchaeota archaeon, assembly GCA_008080765.1. Classification (GTDB taxonomy): domain Archaea; phylum Asgardarchaeota; class Lokiarchaeia; order Sigyniarchaeales; family SOKP01; genus TEKIR-8. Next base: position 23,110 of record SHMU01000042.1, read on the forward strand.
TCATGAAGTCCTAGTGCTCTTTCATCTCTTTTCTTGTAGGTGTCCATTGCCATTTCATAATATTTATCGATTTCTTTGGCACTGGTAATCATAGTAACTTGAGCTTTTTCTATGATTGGTAACTCTGCCTTAAATAATCTAATTAAAATCGTTCCCATCTGTTTAAACGAATTAAAACCTTTTTCTACTGCCGTTTTGGATACTCGCATCCAGTTGGTATATCTCTGGTTAAGGTGCATCACTCCATTAATGAAATTGCAAAATTCATGAATACGCCGTTCAAATACAGCTTCTAAGTCCTCTTCTAATTCTTTACCCGCAACTTCTACCAAAATACCAATAGGATATCGTGATCCCTCCTCCATTTCACCTAAATCAGGTCCAATTAAGATGACTTCATCATCTTTTATTTCTTTAGCTGGTTTTACCTTGACTAATTCAAAATGTTTTTCGATTTTAGGTCCGCCAAGCTCCACATACATCTGTTTGCTCCGTATACGCTCACCTTCAAAAACTGGCCCCACCTCTACTGGCATATCGCTAAAACTCATAAATTAAACCTCTTTTTGTTTGTTTATTATTTGGTTATTTTATTAATTTTTTTATAAATTTTCAATCAATTTTTCGAGGAAATCTTTCCATTCATGCATTTCCAAATTTGCAAGACTGAATCTCGCATTTGGATGAGCATATCTGTCTAAATCCACGGTCCGAACCCAATTAGTAAAGTTTTTTAATCTACTAAGGGTCTGGCTCACATAGAATACGAGATGCCCCCCAAAAATAGCCATTTCATATTGTCCGTCGCCATCCAAGCCTTTCCACTCCTTATCCGATAATCTATCGGTAATATTTATCAAAGTCATGTCATGTACTTTCTCTTCCCCGAGATTCTCCGTTAACACTTGGAATGTGTGCCCCGTGGCGATTACATCGCAATCCAATTTCTTTGCAATCTCAATGTAATAGTCAATCACCTTCTTACCATCTAACTCCCAATTAAGAGCCTCTGAGCCAATGACAAATACCGTTTTCTTCGGTGCCGAAACGATAGCTGCCATTACCTTGGGATCCTTCACAGTAGTCCCCATCTCAGGTCCGGGGATGTTAGCTTTTTGATAAGGTCTAGCCATTTTCTTTCACAAATTATTTATTGTTGTTGTTGTTAGTTTTAATTTTATAATTAAACTAATTGCTTTAAATAGAATTATTATGAATGATTAAAAAATTTTCTTTTTGGATCTCTTTTTTCCTATCTTTATATTTTAAGATGTATGTAAATTGCTAAATTAATATAATTTTTTTACATTCTTTAGTATAAAAATTCGATCTTTATGGTTTTTAATATAATGAAAAGAGATATTATTTATGACGCACTAAATAGTCTAGCATAACTGCATCTGGTTTTCACTTCCTCCGAGGATCGTTTATGTTTCAAG